>DAVZKO010000005.1:0-47289 GCA_052272205.1 Schaedlerella sp.
TGCATCCTCCGTGTCAATCAGCGTAGTGATTGACACGGGAGTGAACAGTAACTCTATTATAGTAACTCTATTATAGCGGATTTATATATGGAAAAGCAAATGCAATTATGATATCATTTTCTATAAGAATAAGAAAAGTATTACTGTTCTACATTCGAGGAGGAAATTAGAAAATGCTTGATGAAGCGATTGCATTTGCAACGAAGGCACACGAAGGACAATTTCGAAAGGGAACAAAAAGACCCTATATTGTACATCCGTTGGAGGTTGCAAAGATTGTAGAGACGATGACTACAGACGAGGAGATCATCTGTGCGGCTTTGCTACACGACACGATTGAAGATTGTAAAGGGGTGACAGAAGAGACCATTCGTATACAATTTGGAGAGCGGGTAGCGAGTTTGGTGGCCGGAGAGAGTGAAGATAAGACAAAGACCTGGGAAGAGCGAAAGTCAGCAACGATCGAGCATTTGAAAAGTGCCTCAGAGGAATTACAGATGATTGGTCTGGCGGACAAATTATCTAACATGCGAGATATTGCCAGAGATTATCCTGCATTTGGAGAAGCGTTCTGGCTTCGTTTCCGTATGAAGAACAAAGAAGCAATGGGATGGTATTATAAGGGCATCCGAGATGTGTTGGAGCAGAAGTTTAAAGGGCAGGAAGCGTATGAAGAGTATTGCCGGTTGGTGGAACAACATTTTGGAGAAGGACCGGCAGACGAATCGTGGAGGAATCGCTAAGAGAGCGATAGAAAGAGAGACAGCGATATGGGAAAGACAAAAGTAATTTGTTTTGCAAATAATAAAGGAGGCAGTGGAAAGTCAACGACTTGTGCCAATGTTGGGTATGGACTGACACAGCTTGGGAAAAAAGTACTTCTGATTGATGGTGATATGCAGTTGAATCTTTCTTTATCATTGTTTGATGAAGATAAGGTACTGGCATTTGCTCAGAGCGATAAGAACTTATATGAAGGAATCCGCAAACAGGCGGATTTGACGGATTACATTGTACAGTCCGACTTTGAAAATCTGGATCTGATTCCATCGTCAACGTTGATGAGCTCGATAGAGTATGAGCTGTTCACTAAATGGCAGAGAGAATACATTTTGAAAAAAGGTATCTCCAAAATAGTGGAGCGGGAATTGTATGATTATATCTTGATCGATGCACCTCCGACATTGGGCGGTTGGGTAATGAATATTCTGTGTGCTTCGGATGAAGTGATTATTCCGGTAGAATCTACACCTTGGGGACTGTTTGGGCTTGGAAATATGTTTGAATTCTTAGAAGAAGTGAAGCAAATTGCACCGGAATTGAAGATTGGCGGAGTATTAATTACGAAAGTGGATACACGAAAGAGCTATTTCAAACAGACATTGGAAGTGTTGCAGCAGTTGGAAGATGTCAGAGTATTTGATACATATATTCGCGTGGACAGTACGATAGAGTGGTCGCAGGATGACCACAAACCGATTATGGCTTATAAAAAGAGTTGTCGCAGTGCCAAAGAATATATGGCACTGACGGAGGAAATTGCAGGATGCACAGAGAACTGATCGATGCGCTTTCCGTCATTACAGAAGAAGAACAGCGTATCTTGAATGAACAGAAAGGAATAGACAGAGGACTTTATACAAGAAAAAAAGAACTGGTTGTGGACAGTGAGAAGCTTCTGCAGAAGGGCAAGCTGATTCAAGTGCGCCCTCACACAAGATTTGTGAATTTCCCGAAGCATCGTCATAATTATGTAGAATTAATTTATATGTGTCAGGGGACGACGACACATTATATTGATGGAAATGAAGTTGTGCTGGAGCAGGGGGATTTACTGTTTTTAAACCAGTATGCCCAGCAAGAGGTTCTTCCGGCAGGAAAAGATGATATTGCAGTGAACTTTATTATTTTGCCGGAATTCTTTAATATGGCATTCTCCATGATGGGAGCGGAAGATAATATCCTTAAAGAATTCCTTGTGGGAACCCTATGTGGAAAAAACGGTAAAACTTCGTATCTCTATTTTCACGTGGCGGATATCTTGCCGATTCAGAATCTGATGGAAAATATGGTCTGGACGATTTTCTATGACATTGGAAATAAACGAAGCTGCAACCAGATTACCATGGGACTTCTTTTGCTCCAATTATTGAATTATATGGATAAGATGGAAACCGGTGATGCGAGGTTCGACCATGAGTTGACCGGAACGGTGTTAAATTACATCGAGGAACATTATAAGAATGGAAGTTTGTCTGAACTGGCGGAGATGATGAACTACGATGTGTATTGGCTCAGCAGGGCAATTAAAAAGCAGATTGGCAAGACGTACAAAGAACTGCTGCAGGCAAAACGGATGAGTCAGGCGGCATACTTGCTCACAAACAGTACATTGCCGGTGGCGGATATCATCGAGTCGGTGGGGTATGATAATACAAGTTACTTTTACCGGAAGTTTAAGGAATGGTACGGGATGAGCCCGAAAGAATATCGTGCACAGAACTTGTAGTGCAAATAAGGACGTTATTTTTGATAAATAGCGTCCTTTTTTTGTATCTTTTTACAATTTATAATGTATTCATACAGGAAAATTAGTGAAAATATAAAAAGGAGGCACACGATGAGCAAGTATTATTTAGCGATTGATATTGGGGCATCAAGCGGACGTCACATGCTTGCATCCATGGTCGATGGAAAAATACAACTGGAAGAAGTGTATCGTTTCCCGAACGGAATGGATAACAAGAATGGTACACTGTGTTGGGATGTAGAGAGACTGTTTACGGAGATTAAAAATGGTCTGAAAAAATGTAAAGAGATTGGTAAAATTCCATCTTACATGGGAATTGACACATGGGGTGTTGATTACGTGCTGTTAGATAAAGAGGATAAGATCCTGGGAGATACAGTCGGATACCGTGACAGCAGAACAAATGGAATGGATGCGAAAGTGTATGAGACAATTTCACTTTCTGCATTGTATGAGAGAACCGGAATTCAGAAACAGATTTTCAATACAATCTATCAGTTGATGGCTGTGAAAGAGTCACATCCGGAATATCTGGAACAGGCAGAATCAATCTTGATGATTCCGGATTATTTCCACTTTTTACTGACAGGTGAGAAGAGAAATGAGTATACCAATGCAACAACAGGACAGCTTGTCAATGCAAAGACAAACGATTGGGATTATGAGCTGATCGATATGCTGGGCTATAACAAAGAGATGTTCCAGCCGGTATCGATGCCGGGAACAGTTGTTGGTGAATTTACAAAAGCAATTCAGGAAGAAGTTGGTTTCAACTGTACCGTTGTCCTTCCTGCAACGCATGATACAGGTTCTGCTGTGCTTGCAGTTCCGACAAACGATGACAATGCAATTTACATCAGTTCCGGAACATGGTCACTGATGGGAATCGAAAGAAAAGAAGCAGACTGTTCTATGAAGAGTATGCAGTCTAACTTCACAAATGAAGGTGGATATGATCATCGTTTCCGTTTCCTTAAGAACATCATGGGACTTTGGATGATTCAGTCTGTAAAGAAAGAATTTACAGAAGACCTTTCTTTTGCAGAGATTTGTGAGATGGCTTCCCAAGAAACAATTTCTTCTATCGTAGACTGTAACGATGATTGCTTCCTCGCTCCAAAGAGTATGATTGAAGCAGTGAAGAAATTCTGTCAGGATACAGACCAGCAGGTGCCTGAAACGGTTGGAGAGATTGCAGCAGTTATTTATAACAGCCTTGCAAAATGTTATGGCGATACGATCGAGGAAATCGAGGCACTGACAGGAGAACATTACGCAACAATCTATGTTGTCGGTGGCGGTGCAAACGCAGGATACTTAAATGAACTGACTGCAAAATATACAGGAAGAAAAGTTTCAGCAGGACCATCTGAAGCTACAGCAATCGGAAATATCATCGTTCAGATGCTTCATGACGGAACATTCAAGAGCCTTCCGGAAGCAAGAACCTGCATCGGTGAGTCTTTTGATGTGAAGATTTACGAGAACTAAATCTTAGAAAATGGAACATCTCATAAAGTAAAATTTATATGAGATATTTAAAATGGAAAAAAAGAAGTTTCTATAAATGATAAAAATGAAATGGAGGATTTACTATGTTAGTAAACACAAAAGCAAAAGTTGGTGTATTTTCTATCGCATTGGGAGCATACCTTCCACAGTTCCCATCACTGGTACCGGAATTTGAAGCTCAGTACGAAGCGTTCAAAAAGACAATCCCGGATACAGTAGAAATTATTGATGGTGGAATGGTAACTACAAAAGAGCAGTCTATGGAAGCCGGAGACAAATTCCGTGCAGCCGATGTGGATCTTGTATTCCTTCAGATGCTTACATATGCAACTTCTTACAATATGCTTCCGGCAATTCGTGATCTGGATGTTCCGGTTGTTCTTGTAAATGTTCAGAAGTTAAAAGCATTGGATTATGACCATACAGATATCGCATCATGGCTTGGTGAAGGTTATGCTTGCGGAGCAGTTGGAGAAGCTGTTGCCGATTTGGAAAGAGCCGGCAAGAGACATGCAGTTATTACAGGTGTAGTAGAAGGCGGAGACCCTGCAGTTCAGGCAGAGATTGAAGACTGGTGTAAAGCTGCTCAGGTAAGAAGAAGATTCCGTGATACAAATATCGCTCAAATCGGAAGACCATATCCAGGTATGATGGACCTCTATATTGATGAGACCAATCTTTACAATAGAATGTTCCTTTACACAAAACAGTTTGACTGGGAGAAAATGTGGGCAATTGCTGATGATATTACAGATGAAGAGGCAATTCGTGCAAAAGCACAGGATATCCTCGATACATTTGATATCGAAGGTGGCGGAACAATCGAAAAAGTATGGGATATGGCAAAATATGTTGTAGCATTTGAACAGTGGGTAAAAGATGAGCACCTCGGAATGATCGCATCACACTATGATGGATTTGCACAGGGAAAAGCAGGAGTTCTCGACAGTATGTTGATTCCGGCCTTCTCTATGTTGATCAAACAGGGAACAGCATGTGCGGTTGAAGGAGATATGAAAGTTGCTATGGCAATGAGTATCTTAAAGACAATTTCCGGTACAGGTCAGTTGTCAGAGATGTATTCTATCGACTTCAACGATGATATTTGCATTATCGGACACAGTGGTTCCGGAGATGCTGATATCTCAGACAAAAAACCAACGATGAAGATTGTAAAAGTATTCCACGGTAAAACAGGTGGCGGATATCTGACACAGTTCTATCCATATACAGGACCTGTTACATACCTTGCAATTACACAGGATGCAGACGGACACTTCAAATTCGTTGTAGCAGAAGGTGTGAACGAAGAAGGAAAGATTCTCTCATTCGGAGATACAAACATGAGAACACGTTTCACATGCGGAGCAAGAGAATTTGTAAACCGTTGGAGTGAAGCAGGCCCAACACACCATATGGCAGCAGCAACAGGAAGACACATCGATACAATCCTGAAAGTTGCGAAGATTTTCAACGTGCCGGTTGAGATTGTGACAAGATAGGTAAGTGTGCGACTTACATGGTCCTTGCAGAAAATATCATATTTTCCGCAAGGACCGTGTAAGCCGCACATCTGTGAATCAAATAGAAACCTTCCGCTTCTCCAACCAACTCCGCACCTCATTCACCGAATAATTCAACACCAACTCTTTCGGAAACTCCGCTCGTTCCACCAGTTCCAAAGCATACTGAAAATCCCCAACATGTTCCGTCCCATGGCTGTCACTCGACAACAACACCGGATAATGAAAATATTTACACAAATTCAATATCATCAAATCATTAAATCTCGTATCTCCGCGATATCCCTCCGGACTCAGTGAACTGTTGTTGATTTCTAATACCACCTGATGTTCCATAGCGGATTTGACAATAGCCAGATAATCGACCGGATATTTGACATCATCACAGTGACCAAGGATGGAGACATAAGGATTCTCCATAGCACGAAGGTAGGCTCTTGTGTTTTCTTCTTTTGTACCGGGTTTGAGTACCGGCTTATGAATGCTGGCAATCACATAATCTAATCCTGCAAGCAGAGAATCTTCCAGATCTAAAGAACCATTATAATCTGTAATATTCGCTTCGATTCCGTACAGTATATCGACACCGATTCGTTTGCGTGCGGCCATTGGAAGACTTCGGAAATAGGATGGTTTTCCACCGCCTAAGGTAGCCGGTCCATGATCGGATATTCCGAGTAATTTTAGATGAGCAGCCGAAGCCGCTTTAGCCATATCGGTAATGGTAGCGGTAGATGCGTGCCCGCTTGCAATGGTATGCGTATGGATGTCCAGTTCAATGAAAATCACAATAAATCCCTCACTTTCTTTTTGTGTAAAATGCGAAAAATATAGTTTGGTATTGAATGAAAATTAGACGCAATTCACTATATTTTATCTTAAAATCGAAATATACAAGTTGTTTTAAATTCAGTATGAATTGTTTTTTGACGGATGTCAATACAAAATTGTCAGAAAAATGCGGTTTCAGAATGAAAACCAATATAAATATGTGGGATTATGTTGTTTTCAGAATTGTTTCTCAAGAGAAAAGTGTTGGATTTTGTTGTGATTTCGTTGACTTAGTGTTATTCATGAAGTATAATATCAGTAACTGAGCAGAGGAAAGGAGAAGAACGAAAATGGGACTTTATACCTATGATAATACGGCTGTTCCGAAGTCGGATAGAATCCCAAAGCTGGTCGAGAATCTTTATGCGAAGATGCCGGAGATTGAGTCAGCCAGAGCAAAGCTGATCACAGAGTCTTACAAGCAGACAGAGAATGAACCAATTATCATCCGTCGTGCGAAAGCGTTTCAGCATATTTTGGAAAATATTCCGATTGTGATTCGTGATCTGGAGCTGATCGTTGGAAGTACAACGATTGCACCGAGAGGATGCCAGACTTATCCGGAATTCTCGTATGAGTGGCTGGAAGCAGAGTTTGATACAGTAGAGACCAGAACAGCAGATCCATTTTACATATCTGAGCAGGCAAAGAAGGAGATCAAAGAAGCGGATGCTTACTGGAAAGGAAAGACAACCAGTGAACTGGCAACTGCTTATATGGAGCCTGAGACATTGACTGCGATGGAACACAATATCTTTACACCGGGCAACTATTTCTATAATGGTGTGGGACATGTTACTGTAAAATATTGGGAAGTGCTGGATCTTGGATTTGCAGGGATCAAAGAGAAAGCAGAAGCAGAACTTGCATCGATGAGCTATGCGGACAGCAATTATCAGAAGAAATCAAGACTGTTACAGGCAATGATTATCAGTTGTGATGCGGTAATCAATTATGCCAGAAGATATGCAAAGCTGGCACTGGATGAAGCACAGAAGTGTACAGATGACAAGCGAAAACTGGAATTACTTCAGATTGCTCAGAATTGTGCAAATGTACCAGAGAAAGGCGCGACAAGCTTTTATGAAGCATGTCAGTCGTTCTGGTTTGTACAACAGTTGCTTCAGATTGAATCAAGTGGTCATTCTATTTCACCGGGAAGATTTGATCAGTATATGTATCCTTATTATAAGAAGGATTTGGATAGCGGTAAGATTACAAGAGCGTTCGCACAGGAATTGATTGATTGTATCTTTGTTAAATTAAACGACTTGAACAAATGTCGTGATGCGGCTTCCGCAGAAGGATTTGCCGGATACAGCTTATTCCAGAACATGATTGTCGGAGGTCAGAATTCAGAGGGAATCGATGTGACCAATGATCTGTCGTTCATGTGTATTGATGCTTCGCATCACGTATTCCTTCCGGCACCGTCACTTTCGATTCGTGTATGGAATGGTACACCGCATGATCTATTGATCAAGGCGGCAGAGCTGACAAGAACCGGTATCGGACTTCCTGCTTATTATAATGATGAAGTGATCATTCCTTCCTTGATGAGCAGAGGTGTGACGCTGGAAGATGCAAGAGATTATAACATTATCGGTTGTGTAGAGCCACAGAAAGCCGGTAAGACAGACGGATGGCATGATGCGGCATTCTTCAATATGTGCCGTCCATTGGAACTGGTATTCCACAATGGTAAGGACAAAGGCGTACAAGTCGGACCACAGACAGGTGATGTGGAGAAGATGGATACATTCGAGAAGTTCTATCATGCTTATAAGGTACAGATGGAATACATGATCAAATTGTTGGTCAATGCAGACAATGCAATTGATATGGCACATGCAGAGCGATGTCCATTACCGTTTTTGTCTTCGATGATTGATGATTGTATGAAGAATGGTAAATCTGTACAGGAAGGTGGAGCTGTTTATAACTTTACCGGTCCGCAGGGATTTGGAATTGCAAATATGGCAGACTCACTCTATGCGATCAAAACACTGGTATACGATGAGAAGAAGTTATCCATGAAAGAATTGAAAGAGGCTTTGACAACCAATTATGGACAAGGACTCAATCAGGAAGATATCGCAGCGATGACGTCAGAGATTGCACAGGATATGGCAGCCGCAGGACAGCAGGTAGGACCGACGGAGATTGCGGCAATCTTGCAGAGTGTTGTGGCGGCAACAGGATCACCGGAAGCAAAGGCAAACGGAGAGAGAATCCTTAAGATGATTGAGGAAGTTCCGAAGTTTGGTAACGATAATCCGGAAGTCGATGCATTTGCAAGAGATGTTGCTTATACATATACAAAACCATTATTAAAATATCACAATCCAAGAGGCGGACAGTTCCAGGCGGGTCTTTATCCGGTATCGGCCAATGTTCCTCTGGGAGCACAGACCGGTGCAACACCGGACGGAAGACTTGCATATCATCCGGTGGCGGATGGTGTATCACCGTCTGCGGGTAAGGACAGCAATGGTCCGACAGCAGCAGCAAACTCCGTATCCAGATTGGATCATGGAATTGCTTCCAATGGAACGCTGTTCAATCAGAAGTTCCATCCATCTGCACTTAGCGGAAGAAGAGGATTGGAGAATTTTGTGGGATTGATTCGTTCTTACTTTGATCAAAAAGGAAGTCATATGCAGTTTAACGTAGTCAGCAGAGAGACACTTCTGGATGCACAGAAACATCCGGAACAGTATAAACATCTGGTTGTCCGTGTTGCAGGTTACAGTGCATTGTTTACAACCTTATCAAAATCTTTGCAGGATGATATTATCCGCAGAACGGAACAAGGCTTCTAAAGAACAAGAAAGGAACGGACAACATGGAAGAATATTGGAATACGAAAGGTCGTATTTTCGACATTCAGCGTTATTCCATTCATGATGGGAATGGAATTCGGACGATTGTGTTCTTGAAAGGTTGTGTGCTTCGATGCCGTTGGTGCTGCAATCCGGAATCGCAGGAATACGATATTCAGACGATGATGGTGCAGGGACAACCGAAAATTATCGGTCGGGATGTAACAGTCAAAGAAGTGATGGAGACGGTGGAAAAGGACCGTCAGTATTACTGGAGAACCGGTGGCGGACTGACTTTGTCAGGGGGTGAAAGCCTGTGCCAGCCGGAATTTGCAACAGCGTTGCTTCGGGCGGCACAAGACAGCGGAATCAGCACAGCGATGGAGAGTATGGGATGTGCAAAGTGGGAGACAATTGAACAATTGCTTCCGTATCTGGACCAGTACCTGCTTGATATCAAACATATGAATCCGAGAAAACATCAGGAATTTACCGGACGTTCCAATGAATTGATGATAGAGAATGCAATGAAGATTGCAAAGTCCGGCATGACAGAACTTAGTATTCGTGTTCCGGTCATACCGGGATTTAACGATACCGAGGAGGAGATCCGGCAAATTGCCGCTTATACGGCGACCCTTCCAAATGTAAGACGTATGCATTTACTTCCATACCATAGATTGGGACAGGATAAATATAACGGATTGAATCGGGAATATTTGATGGGGGATGTAGAGCCGCCGTCAAATGAACAGATGGAAAGATTATTAGATATAGCCGAACAGACATCGGGAATCGAATGTCAGATCGGCGGCTGATAGCCGGTGAGGTGGTATGAAAACAAGAACTGCATGGCGGGAAAAGTCATACATAAAAGCACCGGAGTATAGAAAAAATATGTAGATAACTTGAAAGGCATTTCACACATATCAGAAACAGATGAGAGAAAACTGAAAAACAGTAGAAAACAATGGAAAAACCAATAAAAACAACATACGATCTGATTGACTGATGTGGGGTTATGTGGTAAAATCAAGTTAGAAATAACAAAAAACAACTTTTTGTAAAATCCAAGGAGGAAACAAGAATGGTTAACGAGTATGAAATCAAAAAAGAGATGTGTGAGATCGGTAGACGCGTTTACAACCGTGGAATGGTTGCAGCCAATGATGGCAACTTTTCTGTAAAATTAAACGACAACGAATTCCTTTGCACACCAACAGGCGTAAGTAAAGGATTCATGACACCAGAGTATATCTGTAAAGTAGATGCAAAAGGTAATGTACTTCAGGCGAATCCTGGATTCAGACCATCTTCAGAGATTAAGATGCACATGCGTGTATATCAGGAAAGACCGGATGTTAAATCAGTTGTACATGCTCATCCACTGTATGCAACAACATTTGCAATCGCAGGTATTCCTTTGACACAGCCAATCATGCCAGAGGCAGTTATCGCTCTTGGATGTGTTCCGGTTGCTAAATATGGTACACCTTCTACAATGGAGATTCCAGATGCAGTTTCTGAATATCTTCAGTATTTCGATGCAGTTCTTCTTGAGAACCACGGAGCATTAACATATTCTGATTCTTTATTAAATGCATACCACAAAATGGAGTCAGTAGAGTTTTACGCTCGTCTGTTATGGCAGACAATGCAGATCGGTGGACCACAGGAACTGAACAAAGAGCAGGTTGAAAAACTTTACGAAATCAGAAGACAGATGGGACTTCCAGGAAAACATCCTGCAAACCTTTGCCCAAATGCAAAAGCTGGTAAACCAAACTGCCACTCATGTGGAGGAAATTGCGGATCACAGGATACAACATCTGTAGATGCTGATCTGATTGCTTCTATTACAAAGAAAGTTATGGAACAGTTAGGAAAATAATTCATATAAGAAATGAGGACTGGTATGAACGAACAAGAGATTTCCAATGCAGTGAAAGCAGTATTGGAAGGAATGAAGGAGAACGGTTCTCACCATGAAAAAGGACATGTCTGTAAATGCAACAAACATAAGATGACGCTGGACACAGCCAATCGCCTGATTGATAAAGTGAAGGTGCGGGCAAAACAGATGGGACTTCGAGTGGTTGTAGCAGTTGCCGATGCGGCGGGCAATCCCGTAGCAGTCCAGAGCATGGATGGTGCTTATATAGCAAGTTTTGATATAGCGTTAAACAAATCATTTACTTCAGCAAGTTTGAAGATGTCGACCGCGGCATTGGCGAGCTTAAGTCAGCCGGGTGAGGAGTTATACGGAATCCAGTTCACAAATGGTGGACGAATCGTAATCTTCGGTGGCGGAGAAGTGCTGGAAGCAGATGGAAAAATAATCGGAGCTTTGGGAGTGAGCGGCGGAAGTGCCAAAGAGGACACAGAGCTTGCTGCTTACGGAAAAGAAGCTTTTAAGGAGGTATTGGCGTGTCTGTAAATGAACAGATGATTCAGGATATTGTAAAGGAAGTTGTAGCGAAGATGCAGATTTCCGCAGATGTATCCGGTAATCATGGCGTGTTCAAGGACATGAATACAGCAATCGAAGCTGCGAAAGAGTCGCAGAAAGTGGTTGCAAGAATGTCCATGGACCAGAGAGAAAAAATCATCTCTAACATTCGCGTGAAAATTAAAGAGAATGCCGAAACTTTTGCACACATGGGAGTGCAGGAGACCGGTATGGGTAATGTTGGACATAAAATTTTAAAACATCAGCTTGTTGCTGAGAAGACACCTGGAACAGAAGATATTACAACAACAGCCTGGTCAGGTGACAGAGGACTTACATTGATCGAGATGGGACCATTTGGTGTGATCGGAGCAATTACTCCGTGTACAAACCCAAGTGAGACAGTTCTCTGTAATACAATCGGAATGCTGGCAGGAGGAAATACAGTCGTATTCAACCCTCATCCGGCAGCAATTAAGACTTCTATTTATGCAGTGAATCTGTTAAATGAAGCATCCATCGAAGCAGGTGGACCAGACAATATTGCGGTTACAGTGGAGAAACCGACACTGGAGACAAGCAATATTATGATGAAACATAAAGATATTCCTTTGATTGCCGCTACAGGAGGCCCTGGTGTTGTAACAGCAGTTCTTTCTTCCGGTAAGAGAGGAATCGGAGCCGGAGCAGGTAATCCACCGGCACTGGTAGATGAGACAGCGGATATTCGTAAAGCGGCAGAAGATATTGTAAACGGATGTACCTTTGACAATAACCTTCCTTGTATCGCAGAGAAGGAAATTGTTGCAGTAGATGCTATCGCAGACGAATTGATGAATTACATGGTAAGCGAGCAGGGATGTTACCTTGCATCCAAAGAGGAACAGGATGCATTGGTAAATGTAGTTCTCAAAGATGGAAAACTGAATCGTAAATGTGTAGGTAGAGATGCCAAAACATTACTTGGTATGATTGGAGTTCAGGTTCCGGACAATATCAGATGTATTACATTTGAAGGACCGAAGGAGCATCCACTGATTGCAAAAGAGCTGATGATGCCAATCTTAGGTGTGGTCAGAGCAAAAGATTTTGATGATGCAGTAGAGCAGGCAGTATGGCTGGAGCATGGCAACAGACATTCTGCACATATCCATTCAAAGAATGTAGATAACATTACAAAATATGCAAAAGCAATTGATACAGCGATTCTTGTAAAGAATGGACCTTCCTATGCAGCACTTGGCTTTGGTGGTGAAGGATTCTGTACTTTCACAATCGCAAGCCGTACAGGAGAAGGACTGACAAGCGCTAGCACATTTACAAAGAGAAGAAGATGTGTTATGACAGACAGCTTGTGTATCAGATAATAAATGGAGGGTAACACAATGGAAATGAATTCTGCAAATGTAGAAGAAGTTGTAAAACAGGTACTGGAAAGTATGTTGAAATCACCTGTTGCAGCACCTGCAGCAAGTGCACCGGCAGCAAGCCAGGCAATTCCAAAGACAGCACATGTAGCGATGCTGACATCTCTGGAACATTATGATATCAAAGAATTCCCGATTCCAGAACTTGGAGACGGAGATATTCTTGTAAAAGTAGAAGGTTGTGGAGTCTGCGGAACGGACGCACACGAATTCAAAAGAGACCCATTCGGACTGATTCCGGTAGCTCTTGGACATGAAGGTACAGGAGAAATCGTAAAGATGGGTAAAAATGTCAAAGTTGACAGTGCGGGAAAACCACTGAAAGTCGGAGACAAAGTTGTAACATGTATGATCTTTAAAGATGATCCGGATATCGAGATGTTCGATCTGAACAAGAAGAATATTGGCGGAGCTGATGTATACGGATTGCTTCCGGATGATGATATTCATTTGAATGGATGGTTCTCAGATTACATTTTGATCAGAGAAGGTTCTTCTATCTTCAATGTAAGTGATCTGGATTTGGATTCTCGAATCCTTATCGAGCCATGTGCAGTATTGGTTCATGCAGTAGAGAGAGCAAAAACAACCGGAATCTTAAGATTCAACAGTCGTGTTGTTGTACAGGGATGTGGACCGATTGGCTTGATTTGTATCGCAGTTCTGCGTACAATGGGTATAGAGAACATTGTGGCAGTAGATGGTAATGAGCAGAGACTGGCATTCGCAAAAGAGATGGGAGCAGACAAATCTGTTAACTTTATGAACCATAAAGGAATCGATGCTCTTGCAGATGCTGTAAAAGAAGCATTTGGCGGACATGCAGCAGACTTTGCATTCCAGTGTACAGGTTCTCCGGTAGCTCACTCTAATATTTATAAATTCATCCGCAACGGTGGAGGTCTTTGTGAGCTTGGATTCTTCATCAATGGTGGAGATGCAACAATCAACCCACACTTTGACTTATGTTCAAAAGAAATCACATTGGTTGGTTCTTGGGTATATACACTGAGAGATTACGCAACAACATTTGATTTCTTAAAGAGAGCAAAAGCAATCGGACTTCCAATGGAAAAATTGATCACACACAAATTCCCGCTGGAAGAGATTAACGAAGCTCATGTTACAAACTTAGAGCAGAAGGGTCTCAAGATTGCAATCGTGAACAAATAAAACTGCCCCGTAAAGGAGAATTGATATGGGAGAAGCAGTAGGCATGTTGGAAGTCTTTGGACTGGCAACCGCATTTGCAGCAGCAGATGCAGGATGCAAGGCAGGAAATGTAAGACTGGAGACTTTCGATAAGAACAAACCGGCGAATGCAGACGAATTGCCGGTACCATTGATCGTAATGGTGAAGTTTCGTGGCAGTGTATCAGATGTACAGGCAGCGTTGGATGCGGCGAGAACCAAGGCGAATGAGCTGGCAGGTGTAGTCAATGAATACGAAATCGCAAGACCGACAGAAGATACAGAAAAGATGCTGAAAATCAGCGGCTTAGATAAGTAGTAAATAACAAGTAATAGTATAAAGATAAGATTTTAGGAGGAAATGAACAATGGCACAGTTAGCATTAGGAATGGTAGAAACAAGAGGTCTTACAGCAGCAATCGAGGCTGCAGATGCAATGACTAAAGCAGCAGAAGTAACATTGGTAGGAACAGAGAAGATCGGTTCTGGTCTTGTAACAGTTATGGTACGTGGAGATGTTGGTGCTGTTAAAGCAGCAGTTGAGACAGGTGCAGACGCAGCAGGAAGACTTGGAGAATTAGTTGCAACACACGTAATCCCAAGACCACACAATGACGTAGAGAAAATCCTTCCTACTGTATAATTATATCAAGTAATGAAAATTACATGCGTCAGAAGGTAATCCTTCTGATGCGCCACGAGGTGGCGAATATCCGACGATATCCTATCGTTATAAGAATGGATTTAAAGTAGTAAAGGAGCAGTCTCATGGGACAGGCATATGGATTTTTTGAAATCCCAAGTGTAACAGCCGCGGTAGTTGCCATTGATATTATGTGCAAGACAGCCGATGTGGAGTTGGTTACATGGGAGAAAAAATTAGGTGGAAGACTTGTAACGGTCATCATCCGTGGCGATGTATCATCGGTAACACAGGCCATTGAGGCAGCTACGGCCAATGGAATCAAAGACCCGGTTGCTCATATTGTAATCCCAAGTCCCCATGAAGAGATTCTGAAACTGATTGAAACCAGTGTGAATCATGTTTAAGGAGGGCAGTTACGATGGCAGAAGAGAAAAAGCCGACAGGTCAGGAGAAGAAAGAAAGTTCTTCTAAAGCAGCTGGTACGGCTAAAAAAAGTACAACAAAAGCTGCATCCACAAAGAAAACATCAAAAACGACAACTGCAAAGGCACCGGCAAAGACCGTACAGCGTGTGAGAAAGACAGCGCAGAAAGCCGAGCAGATAACAGAAACAATTCATAAGGAGGAAAAAAGAATGGCACAGGAAGCATTAGGAATGGTTGAAACAAGAGGTCTTGTAGCATCTATCGAAGCAGCAGATACAATGTTAAAAGCTGCTAACGTAGTATTAGTAGGAACAGAAAAAATCGGTTCCGGTCTTGTAACAGTTATGGTACGTGGAGACGTTGGTGCTGTAAAATCAGCAGTAGAGTCAGGAGCTGAAGCAGCAGGAAGACTTGGAGAACTCGTTGCAACACATGTAATCCCAAGACCACATACTGATGTAGAGAAAATTCTTCCACAGATTAAATAATATAATTTAGGGAAGTTGATACATACAGCCTTACAGCTTTTGGGTTGTAAGGCTGTAATATCATAACGTGCAATGATTTTCCGAAAGCTGGAGAATCCGCATAATACAAGGAGACGTATTATGGATAATCAGAATGTAGAATTAATTACAAGAATGGTGCTGGAGGCAATCGAAAAACAGAAAGCATCTTCCGAAAATGGATATATGGTTCCGGTTGGAGTGTCTGCAAGACATATTCATCTGACTCAGGAACATGTAGAGGCATTGTTTGGAGAAGGCTACCAGCTTACAAAGAAAAAAGGGCTGATGGGCGGACAGTTCGCGTCAAACGAGACCGTTACAATTGTTGGTCTGAAGCTCAGAGCAATCGAGAATGTTAGAATCTTAGGACCGGTCAGAAGCAAATCGCAGGTAGAGGTTTCTGCGACAGATGCACTTCGACTCGGAGTGAAAGCTCCAATCAGAGAGTCCGGTAATA
The DNA here is from genome assembly GCA_052272205.1 of Schaedlerella sp. Taxonomy (GTDB): domain Bacteria; phylum Bacillota; class Clostridia; order Lachnospirales; family Lachnospiraceae; genus Schaedlerella. The sequence goes on from DAVZKO010000005.1 coordinate 16,324, forward strand.
TTGCAGGTTCTGCTGCAATTGCGGTAGTTGGACCAAAGGGAGCCATCTATCTGAATGAAGGATGTATTGTGGCAAAGAGACACATTCACATGTCACCGCAGGATGCTATGGCGGCAGGGGTACATGACGGAGATATCGTTTCAGTGAAAGCGGACAACGAACGAGGAACAACATTTAACAATGTTCAGATTCGTGTGGATGACAGTTTTACACTTGAGATGCATATCGATACAGACGAGGCGAATGCAGCGAAGATTGCGACAGGAGATACAGTAAGAATTATCAAATAAATGTATCTGTATCGAACAGTTACAAATAAGATTCTTACAGGTTGCAAGAGGAGAAGATTATGCTGATAGGAAAAGTGAAAGGCAGTGTTGTATCGACACGAAAAAGCGAAAGATTAGTTGGAAACAAATTCATGATTGTAGAAGTGTTGAAGCAGCATGTGTCAGCCGGCGGAGCAGCGCAGATTATCGCGATTGATAAGATTGGCGCCGGAATTGGGGATTATGTACTGGTAGCACAGGGAAGTGCGGCCAGAGTAGGAACCGGTATGGAAGACGCACCTATCGATGCTGCAATCGTTGGAATTATTGACGATGGAACAGGACTGGAGTAGTGAAAATGATGGATATGAAAGAATTAAGCAACATATTGCAACAAAATGGTATTGTTGGTGCAGGTGGTGCCGGATTCCCTACATATGCAAAGTTAAATGAAAATGCAGAGACATTGATTCTTAACTGTGCAGAATGTGAACCACTACTGAGATTACATAGACAATTATTGGAAAAATATGCACAGGAGATTGTTGAGACATTTCATTTGATCGGTCAGGCAGTCGGTGCAAAAGAACTGGTAATTGGAATCAAAAAAGCTTACACAAAGACAATTGATGCACTCAATGGTGTAATCGGTGCTTACCCGGAAGTTAGACTGGGACTGCTTGATGAAGTATATCCGGCAGGTGATGAAGTTGTTTTGATTTATGAAGTGACAAAGAAAGTGGTACGTCCGGGCGGACTTCCGATTGAACAGGGAGTTGCCGTGTTCAATGTAGAGACCGTATACAATGCATATAGAGCAATCAATCAGAGCACTCCGGTTGTAGACAAACTGGTATCTGTTGTTGCTGAGGTAGAGCACCCGGTAACAGTCAGAGTTCCAATTGGAACTACAATCGAAGATACAGTAAAACTTGCAGGTGTGATTACAACAAAGAATCCGGTATACTTCATTGGAGGACCAATGATGGGATTTATCGGAAGTGGTTCACAGCCTGTAACAAAAACAACAAATGCGGTACTGGTTCTTCCAGAAGAGCATTTGATCATTCAGAAGAAGAGAAAGAAGACATCAGTAGACTTGAAACGTGCTGCAGCCTGTTGCTGTCAGTGTTCAATGTGTACAGATCTCTGTCCAAGAAACAGACTTGGACATCCAATCCAGCCACATTTGTTTATGCGTGCTGCTACATGTAAGGACATTCAGGAACCGAATATTTTCGTAAATACAATGTTCTGTTCTTCATGTGGTCTTTGCGAGATGTATTCCTGCATGCAGGGATTGTCACCAAGAACATTGATGGCAGAATACAAAGCAGGCTTGAGAGCAAATGGTCTCAGACCACCACAGGTAGAAGCAAAACCGGTTGGACCGGAGCGTGAATATCGCAAAGTTCCGATGGAACGTTTGATGGCAAGACTGGATTTGACAAAGTATAACAAAGAGGCTCCGCTTGATGAGTCTGTAGTACCTGTTTCAAAAGTAAAGATCATGCTGAGCCAGCATATTGGTGCTCCGGCAGCAGCAATTGTAAAACAGGGCGATAAAGTAACAAAAGGACAGATGATTGCAGAACCAGCTAAGGGATTGAGCGTTGGAATCCACGCATCCATCGATGGAGTTGTCAGTGAAGTGGCTGACAAATATGTAATCATAGAAACTCAGGAAGGACGTGCAGGTAAATGAGTAAGGCAATTGGAATGGTAGAATATAAGACTGTTGCTTCAGGTGTTGTTGCAGCAGATGCTATGGTAAAGACCTCAGAAGTTGATATCATCGAAGCACAGACCGTATGTCCGGGAAAATATATCGTAATCATTTCAGGTGATCTGAGTGCTGTTCGTGCAGCCGTTGACAATGCAAAGGAATTGCATGGAACATACTTGATCAATAGTTTTGTGCTCGGTAACCCACACGAATCCATTTTCCCAGCGATCTATGGTGCCACAGCAATCGAGGAAGTATCCGCGCTTGGTATTGTAGAGACATACGATGCCACATCTATCATCGTAGCAGCAGATGAAGCAGCTAAAACAGCAATTGTTGATTTGGTTGAACTTCGAATTGCAAGAGGTATGTGCGGTAAATCATACATGATGCTGACAGGTGAAGTGGCGGCTGTAGAAGCAGCAATTGAACGTGCGAAGAGCGTAGTAGCAGAAGACGGAATGTTCCTGGATTCTTCTGTTATTGCACATCCGGATGCACAGATTCGTAATGCAATTCTCTAATTTAAAGAGAGAGGATTAGTAACTGTTCAGTATCGGTTCATAAAAGTATTTGTGAAGGTACTGAACAGATATAACTCAAAAAAATGACCGGGAGGCAAAGGGATGCTTGCAATAGAAAGAAGAAATGCCATTTTGGAAAAACTGCAGGCTGAACGGCGGGTAGTTGTCAGCGAGTTAAGCCAGCTTTATAAAGTGTCCGAAGAGACGATTCGAAGAGATTTGGAAAAGCTCGAGAACGACGGATTTGCAATAAAAAGTTATGGTGGAGCGGTAATCAATGAGAATGCGAATGTTGATTTGCCGTTTAATATCCGAAAGAAGAGAAATGTGATCAGTAAGCAGAAGATTGCTGAGCTGATCAGTTCAAGGATTAAGGATGGAACCAGCATTATGCTGGATGCAAGTTCCACTGCGGTATATATTGCAAAAGCATTAAAAGAGAGAAAGAATCTTACCTTGATCACGAATTCAATCGAGATTCTGATCGAGATGTTTGATGTCCCGAATATTACAGTTCTGTCAACAGGTGGAGCAATGAGAGAAGGGTCGTTTGCGCTGGTAGGACCGCAGACAGATAAGATGTTGAATTCTTATCATGTGGATATGACCATTGTATCGGCCAAAGGATTTGATCTGGAGGCTGGATTGACAGACTCTGATGAACTGCATGCAAACAATAAGAAGACAATGCTGCATGCCGGAAGAGAAAAGATTCTGGCCGTGGACAGCTCAAAATTTGGAAAAACAGCATTTACAGAGATTGGGATGCTGGAAGATATCACAACAGTTGTTACGGATGTAAAACCAGACGAAGTTTGGCTTCAGGCATTTAAAGAGTTAGGTATTGAATGCATTTATCCCGAATAGAGGAAGAATACTATGAAAAGCTTTGAAATAAAGACAAAAGTATATTTTGGGGACCAGGCGCTTGATCGACTGGCAGAGATTCCGTACAAGAAAGTACTGGTAATCACAGACCCTTTTATGGCGCAGAGCAGTATGATCAATCTGGTAACAGAGCCGCTCAAACGTGCCAATAAAGAATTTGAAATTTTCAAAGATGTTGTTCCGGATCCACCGATTGAGAAGATTTCGGAAGGTGTGAAGAAGATGCTGGAATACAAGCCGGAAGTGATTGTCGCAGTCGGTGGAGGTTCCGCAATTGACTCTTCGAAATCAATACGTGAGTTTGCACTTCGTGTAGATCCATATGGAGAAGTTGGTTTGATCGCAATTCCGACAACAAGCGGAACTGGCTCGGAAGTAACATCTTTTGCGGTTGTTTCTGACCCGAAAGAGAAGATGAAATATCCGCTGGTGTCTGACCGATTGACACCGGATGAGGCGATTCTCGATGCGGAGCTTGTAAAGAGCGTACCACCGGCAATTACAGCCGATACAGGTATGGATGTGTTCACACATGCTTTGGAAGCATGCGTAAGTACAAACAGAAGTGATTTTACCAATGCATTGGCAGAAAAAGCAATTGAGATTTGTGGTGTATTCTTGTTGAGAGCTTATCTTGACGGCAATGATACACATGCACGTCAGAAGATGCATTCTGCATCTTGTCTGGCAGGACTTGCATTTAACACTGCTTCACTTGGATTAAATCATGGTATGGCACATCAGTTGGGAGCAACATTCCATATTCCGCATGGACGTGCGAATGCGATGCTGCTGCCACATATTATCGAATTTAACAGTGATATTAACAAACACAGCAAGAGTCAGAAAGAATATCTGCCGGCTGTAAAACGTTATGCAACGGTTGCACAGATTTTGGGTCTGAGCAGCTATAACAAGATTATGACTGTTCGTTCGCTTGTGAACTGGGTACAGTTTATGTTAAAAGAGATGGATATTCCACTGTCGATTTCACAGATGGGAACCATTTCAAAAGAAGAATATTTTAACGCAATTGACCGTATGGCAGATGCAGCACTTGCAGATGCCTGCACCGCTACCAATCCACGTGTTCCGAGCAAGGAAGACGTTGTGAGAATGTATCAGAAATTGTGGTAAGAAAGAAGGACATGTTCAGGGAGGATTCCCGGACATGTCCTTCTCTTATTATCCTAGCGCAAGGAAATGATTGACTTTGCAAATAAGCTGTGTTACTATAATAGCAGATAGAAAACCGAAACGTTTCGGTTTTGAAAAAGGAGGATATTAAAATGCCATTAGTTACATCGGAAAAAATGTTATTGGACGCACAGAAAGGCGGATATGCCGTAGGTGCATTTAACGTAGAGAATATGGAGATGGTCAAAGCCGTTATCGCAGCAGCAGAGGAACTGCAAGCACCGGTTATGCTTCAGACAACTCCTTCTACAGTGAAGTATGGTACACTGGAAACTTATTTTGCAATGGTCGCAGCAGAGGCTAAGAAAGCAACAGTACCTGTTTGTCTGCACTTAGACCACGGCAGCAGCTTTGAACTGGCAGCAAAAGCAATTCAGGTTGGATATACATCTGTTATGATTGACGGTTCTCATGAAGATTTTGAGCATAACGTAGAAGTCAGCAAACGTGTAGCCGATGTAGGAAGAGCATGTGGAATTCCGGTAGAAGCAGAACTCGGTAAAGTCGGTGGTAAGGAAGATGATCTGGAAGCAGACGCAGACACAAACACAGATCCACAGGAAGCCAAAGAATTCGTAGAGAGAACAGGTGTTACTTCATTGGCAGTTGCGATCGGAACAGCACATGGTTTCTATGCAGGAACTCCGGTTCTCGACAAAGAACGTGTATCAGAGATTAAGAAACTCGTATCTGTACCATTGGTACTTCATGGAGCATCCGGACTGAGCGATGAGGATGTAAGAGAGTGCGTACAGAGAGGAATGTGCAAAGTAAACTTTGCGACAGAACTGCGTGTGGCATATACAGATGCAGGTAAGAAACTTTTGGAAGAAAAACCAGAGACATTTGATCCGAAGAAACTCGGAGTAGTCGGAATGGAAGCAGTAAAAGAACTTGTTAAATCCCGTATGAAAGTATGCGGATGTGACGGAAAAGCGAAATAGAAGTGAGGAATGCCAGATGGCTGCAACAATCAAAGATATTGCACAAAAGACAGGTCTTGGGCTTGCGACCATTTCATCATATTTGAATGGGGGAAATGTGCGGGAGAAAAACCGAATCAAGATTGAGCAGGCAATTGAAGAATTACATTTTGAGGTAAATGAGGTCGCTCGTGGGTTAAAGACGAATCGGACAAAGGTGATCGGAATAGTAATTCCTGAGTTGAATAACATTTTCTGCGCGGAAATCATTACGGAAGTGGAAGATGTGCTTCGAAGTCAGGGCTATGCAACGATGATCTGTGATTGCAGAACTGACGAGAAGCGGGAGAAAGAGGCAATCGAGTTTTTAATCCACAGAAGAGTGGATGGACTATTGATTATGCCGACCGGAATGCGAGGAGATTATCTGAAGAAGATTACCCGGACAAAGAAACCAATCGTGTTCATAGATCGTAAGATGAAGAATATTGATTGCGACTGTGTACTGGTAGATAACGAGGGCGCAGTGAAAGATGCGGTTACAAGACTGATTGGAAAAGGACATAGAAAGATTGGGATGATTGCGGGACCGAAGGACGTGTATACTGCGGAAGAGAGAATCTGGGGATATCAGCAGGCAATGAAAGAACATGATCTCGAGGCAAAAGAATCTCTGGTTGTGCGAAGTGATTATACAATTCGCGGAGGTGCGAAGGCAATCAAGCAATTGCTGGAACAGAATCCAGATATGACGGCAGTATTTGTGTCGAACTATGAGATGACGATGGGTGCAATCATCGAGCTGAATGAATTGGGCGTTCAGATACCGGATGAACTGTCATTGATCGGATTTGACAATGAAGAATTTGCCAAAGCAAGTATTCCAAAACTCAGTATCGTGACACAGCCGACAAAAGAAATCGGAACGCATGCAGCAGAGCTGATGCTGGAGCGATTAAATGACAATGATTCTGAGATAGAACAAGGCAGAAATATCAAATTAAAAACAACATTTATTGAAGGAAATTCAGTAAAAAATATAGAAAGAGAAAAGAGCGTTTTATAAAAATCCCTTTTCGGTGTCAAGCATGCGAAAGCGGTTTCGTGGACCTTTTTCGTTGAAAATGAACCGAAACATTTTAAGGAGGACGCATATGGGACAGTATTTGCTAGGAATTGATATTGGAACCAGTGCATGTAAGATTGCAATATTTAAGAAGGATGGAACCGTTGTTGCGACAGCAAATGGCGATTATCCGGTCTATTATCCACATCCGGGCTGGGCAGAACAGAATCCGGAAGAATGGTGGAGTGCGGTGTGTCAGGCAATCAAGAGTGCACTTGAAAAAGGTGCGGTAGAGCCCGAAGAGATTGTAGGTGTCGGTATTGACGGACAGAGCTGGTCCGCAATCGCAGTGGATAAGGAGGGCAATGTCCTTACGAACACACCAATCTGGATGGACGTACGTGCACAGGATATCTGCGATGAGTTAAATGAAAAAATCGGAGCGGATGAAATCTTTGCCCTTGCCGGCAATTCGCTTCAGCCATCCTATACAACAGCAAAAATTATCTGGTATCAGAGAAATCTGCCGGAAGTGTATGAAAAGACAGATAAGATTTTACAGTCCAACAGCTATATTGCATATAAACTGACCGGAGTGATGACACAGGATATTTCACAAGGATATGGACTTCATTGCTTTGATATGCATACAGGAACATGGAACGAAGAGATGTGTGAGAAGCTTGGAATTCCGATGCGCCTGTTACCGGATATTTATCCATGTCATGAAGTCGTGGGGACCGTGACAGAGAAAGCAGCAAAGGAAAGTGGTCTGGCAGTAGGAACCCCGGTTGTTGCCGGAGGATTGGATGCTGCTTGTGGAACTTTGGGAGCAGGTGTCATTCATCCGGGCGAGACACAAGAGCAAGGCGGACAGGCCGGTGGTATGAGTATCTGTACGGATACTTATCAGGCTGATCCAAGTTTGATTCTGGGGTATCATGTTGTTCCGGATCAGTGGCTGCTTCAGGGAGGAACAACCGGAGGCGGAGGCGTAATGCGCTGGATGGAACGTGAATTCGGCGATTACGAGAGAGAAGAAGGAAAACGTCAAGGTAAGAGTTCACTGGACTTGTTTAATGAGAAGGCTGAAAAGGTCGCTCCGGGAAGTGACGGAGTGGTATTTCTTCCATATATGTCGGGAGAACGTTCTCCAATCTGGAATCCGGATGCAAAAGGTGTGTTCTATGGATTGGATTTCAGTAAGACAAAAGGACATATGATTCGTTCTGCAATGGAGGGTGTTGCCTATTCACTGAAACACAATCTGGAAGTTGCCGAAAAAGCAGGTGCAAAGGCAGATGTGCTTCGTGCCATGGGCGGTTCAGCCAATTCGCTGTTGTGGACACAGATCAAATCGGATATCACAGGCAAATCAATCGTTGTACCATCATCAGATACAGCAACAACTTTGGGAGCCGTAATTTTGGCAGGGGTAGGAATCGGAATGTATGAAAGTTTTGAGGAAGCCGTTGATATGACAGTGGAAATCAAACGTACACATGAACCGAACCCGGACAATGCAGAAGTGTATCAGAAGAATTATGAGATTTATCGCAAACTGTATGAGCAGTTGGAATGCATTATGAGAGAAAAATAAAAAAGATATAACAGGAGGAATAACAAGATGAAAGCAGCAGTAGTATGTGCCAATGAAGATGTACAGTACTTAGATTATGAGGAGCCGACTCCGGGACCGGGCGAGGTCAAGGTAAAAGTTGCGGCATCCGGTATTTGCGGTTCTGATATTCCGCGTGTACTTAATAACGGAGTACATTTTTATCCAATCGTTCTCGGACATGAGTTTTCCGGTGATGTAGTAGAGGTTGGAGAAGGTGTTACAAAGGTGAAAGTCGGAGACAGAGTATCCGGAGCACCACTTCTTCCTTGTATGAAATGTGATGACTGTCAGAACGGTAACTTCTCACTTTGCAAACACTACAGTTTTATCGGTTCCAGACAGCAGGGAAGTAATGCTGATTATGTTGTACTGCCGGAGCAGAATGCAGTTCCGTTTGACAAAAGCATTTCTTATGAGCAGGGAGCTATGTTTGAGCCGGCTACGGTAGCACTTCACGGAGTGTACCAGAATGATTATCAGGGTGGACAGTATGTGGCAATCCTCGGTGGCGGAACAATTGGAATGTTCACAATGCAGTGGACAAAGATTTTCGGCTCAAAGAAAGTAGTTGTATTTGATATCAGTGAGGAACGTCTGGAACTTGCCAAACGTCTCGGAGCAGATGAGGTGATCAACACAACAAAAGAGAACTATATGGAAGAAGCAATGGCTTTGACCGGCGGTAAAGGTTATGCATATGTATTTGAGACAGCAGGACAGGCACCGACGATGTATATGGCATTTGAGCTGGCAGCAAACAAAGCACATGTATGCTTCATCGGAACACCACATGTTGATCTGACATTTACACCAAAGATGTGGGAGAATATGAACCGTAAAGAATTCAAATTGACAGGTTCCTGGATGTCTTACAGCTCTCCGTTCCCAGGAAAAGAGTGGGATCTGACAGCACACTATTTTGCAACAGGACAGTTGAAATTTGATCCGGGCTTTGTTTATAAGAAAGTACCGATGAGTCAGGCGCAGGAAGCATTCCAGATGTTCAAGACACCGGGACTTGTCAAAGGTAAAGTATTACTTGTTAACGAAGAATTGGATTAGGTGATGAAAATGATACTGACAGTTACATTGAATGCGGCGATCGATAAACGATATGTCGTGGAAGGATATAAAATCGGTGAAGTCAATCGTGTAAAAGAATGTTCTTATGTTCCGGGAGGAAAGGGACTCAATGTTTCGAAACCTGCATCTATTTACGGAGCAGAGGTAGTTGCGACTGGATTCGTCGGAGGACACGCAGGTAACTATATTGAAGATGCGCTCAAACCATTTGGAATTCAGAGCGAATTCTATCATGTCGATGAGGAAAGTCGTTCCTGCATTAATATCTGGGATGAGGTCAATCATGTACAGACCGAATTTCTGGAGCCTGGATTTACATTGACAGAAGCAGATTTTGCAGGTTTTGTGGATAAATTCAAAGAGCTTGTGAAAAAAGTAGACGTTGTTGCAATGTCAGGAAGTGTGCCGAAAGGATTGGATGGTACAGCCTATCAGAAACTCGTTTCGATTGTAAAAGAAGCCGGCAAAAAAGTAATTCTCGATACGAGCGGAAAACTGCTTGAGATGGGAATAGAAGCAAAGCCGACGATGATCAAGCCAAATATCGATGAGATTCGTATGTTGACGGGAAAAACATGTGATGATAGAAATGATATCATTGAAGCTGCAAAACATATTCATGCAAATGGTGTAGAGATTGTGGCGGTTTCTCTTGGAAGCGAAGGTTCGCTGGTTGTATGTGACGAAGGGATTTATCAGGCAAAAGTGCCGAAGATTGACGCGGTCAATACAGTAGGGTGCGGAGATTCGATGATCGCAGGATTCGCAATTGGCTTAAGCGAAGGCCAGAACATGGCTGAGACACTTCGCAAAGCAAGTGCAATTTCAGCGGCAGCAGCGATGAGAGAAGAGACCGGATTCTTTGTAAAAGAAGACATGGAAAAGCTGTTACCGGAGATTGAGATTACAAAATTAGAAGCATAAAAAGCAGAATATATAAATTTAAAAAGAACAAGAATTGTATGAATAAGAAATCAAAGAGATAAAATGTGAAGAATAAGGAGGAGGCAACATGGCAGAAGTAATCAATCCGGCAAGTGTGCCGAAGGTAAAGTTTTACACAGGAGACGAAGCTCCATGTATCGGAATGGGAACATTTGGTTCTGACCGATTCTCTGCAGATGAAGTATCTGAAGCAGTAGCAGGAGCAATCCGAAGCGGATATCGTATGTTTGACTGTGCAGCATGTTATGGGAATGAAGCACAGATCGGAGAGGTGTTTAAAGCTGCATTTGATGAAGGTGTAGTAGAGAGAAAAGACCTCTTTATCATGACAAAAGTATGGAATGACATGCATGAACATGTAGAAGAAGCATGCAAAAAGAGTATTGCGGATCTGCAGTGTGATTATGTGGATATGTATTATATTCACTGGCCATTCCCGAACTATCATGCACCAGGATGTGACGTAGAGTCAAGAAATCCAGATTCCAAACCATTTAGTGTGGAAGAATTCATGAATACATACAGACAGTGTGAAAAACTGGTTGAGGATGGATTGACAAGATTCATTGGAATCTCCAATATGACAATCCCGAAACTGGAAGCAGTACTTCCACTTATGAAAATCAAACCGGTTGCCTGCGAGCTCGAAATCCATCCATGTTTCCAGCAACAGGAGTTATATGATTATCTTGTAGCACATGATATTCAGCCGGTAGGTTATATGCCAATCGGTTCACCAATGAGACCGGAGCGAGATATGTGTCCGGAAGATGTGGCAGATCTGCAGACAGAAGTAATGCAGGAAATTGCCAAAGCACACAATTGCCATCCGGCGATCATTGCTTTGAAATGGGCAAGACAGAGAGGCGAAATTGCGATTCCATTCTCTCTTCATAATTATGTCAGCAACTTAAAAGCAATGACAGAAGATCCGTTAACAGACGAAGAGATGGCAAAGATTGCAACACTTGAGAAGAACAACCGCCTTGTAAAAGGGCAGGTATTCTTATGGGAAGGTGCAAAAGACTGGCATGATCTTTGGGATGAAGACGGAGAAATCGTAAGTTTATAAACAATCAACACATTTAATGTGAATTCTTAACAAAAAACCACAAGTAGATTTTATCTGCATGTGGTTTTTTGCTATAAATTGATGTATACTAAGAACAAGTTTTTAGTAAGACCGAATGATGCGGAGGATGAAAATGTGTATAAAGTATTACTGGTGGACGATGAAATACTCGTCAGAGAAGCAATTAGCAAGAAAATAGAATGGAATCAGTTGGGGTATGAACTGGTTGGCGATTGCGAGAACGGAAAAGATGCAATTGAATTTGTGAAAAATCAACCGGTTGATGTAGTGCTGACAGACATTTGCATGCCTTATATCGATGGTATGGGACTGAGCAAATATCTAAGTGAGAACTGTCCTCAGACTGCGATTATTATTTTCAGTGGATACAGCGATTTTGAGTATGCAAAACAGGCAATCCAGTACAAAGTATCAGAGTACATATTAAAGCCTGTGACGGCAAAAGAACTTTCAGAAGTGTTGGTTAGAATCCGGGAAAAGCTGGATTCCAAAAGGAAAGAAGCACGGAAGATGGATCAACTGACAAGGGTATATCATAATTATACAAAAAATGAGGCGGTTATTATTTCAAGAACATTATCCCGTCTCGTAAAGGGAACACAGGAAGTGCAGAAAAGTCTGGAGGAGTTGAAAGAATTCGGAATTGAAATCAGTGGAAGTTCATATCGAACAGTTGTGATCGATATTGATGTTTATTCCGGATTATATGAAGTGAATTTCGAGCAGAAAAAGGAAAGTGCGTTGATGGCTTTTGTGGTGGAGAATATCAGTAGTGAGATTATCGGAGAATATAATGCAGGAATTGCATTTCGTGATATCGACAATCGCGTTTGTTTATTGTTGTGGACAAATCGACCGCAGGAGTTCCGGAAAGAAATCGTTGAGATTTGCAAGGATATCCAGAAAAATGTATTCTCTGCGATGAAACTGAGTGTATCGATGGGAATGGGCTGTTATGTGAATTCATTGGAGGAACTTTCCAAATCTTACGAAAGTGCCAGTGAAATCCTGCAGTACCGTTATGCAAAAGGAACGGGAATCATGTTTGACTGTGAAGAAGAGAAACATAAAGAAAATCCATTGGAATTGGAGCCGGATTATCGAGATATTGCAGCTTCGGTCCGGGGCGGTGACCGGGAAGTGCTGGAAGATGCAATGGAGCATATGAGACATTGGCTTAAGACGGGGTATATCAATAGAAGAAAAGCAATTGCATATCTGCAGCAGGTTTTACAGGTAGTATACGAGGCGGTTCACGAGACACAAGAAACATTTGTATTGCCGGATTCTGTTATTACGGATATTACCGATGCAAGGAATTTGGATACTGCAATGGAGCTGATGAAAAAGTATGCGATTTCCGGATTGGAAGTGGTAGAGAAGGCATGTCAGACAAGTGGCGGTCGTCAGGCGGCACAGGCGATGGAATACATAAAAGACAATTATGCCAATCCGGAGTTGAATCTGAACAGCGTTTGTGACTATCTGAATATCAGTATGAGCAGATTCAGTGCGATATTTAAAGAAGAGACCGGAAAAACATTTCTGGAAGTATTGACGAACATTCGGATGGAGAAAGCAAAACAGTTGTTGAAACAGACTACAATGAAAAATTATGAAATCGCAGAGAAAGTCGGATTCAGCGATCCACATTATTTTAGCATTGCATTTAAGAAGGCGACTGGAATGTCTCCGAAAGAATATGCCAAAGGAAGTGAAGTATGAGAAAGCAGAAAGAACATTCCAGAACCATTTTCGGGAGATTCAAAAGCATTCAGAATACAATGATGTTTTCGTTTTCGCTGCTCATTGTCGGAGCGATGGTACTCTTTCTTGTTATCGCGATGAATTATACAAAAAAGACCATTTATGAAAATTCCATCAACTATTCCACCCAGATCATCCGTCAGGTGAACTCGGATATTGATAACTACATTGATTATATGGAGAATACATCTTCCTTGATGGCAAAAAGTACAGATGTGGCGAAATATTTTTTTGACGAACATCAATCAGAAGAAGAGCAGCAGGAAGAAAAAAAGCGTATTTTAACGCAGTTTGCTACAATTAAAGAAAGTCGTAACGATATTTCCAATGTGGCTGCAGTGTCAAATGGCGGAAAGTATATAGTCAATGATGAAGATGGTACTTTGACGGAATATATCAATGTTCAATCATTGGATTGGTATCAACAGGCACTGCTGTCCAAAAGTGGAATCGCGGTTTCTTCTTCTCATGTGCAAAATGCAATTCCGACCAGTTATAAATGGGTGATTACCTTAAGCAGAGCTTTGGTGAACAATCAGACGGGAAAGCGGGAAGGTGTTTTCTTCATGGATTTGAACTACAGCGCGATCAGTGATTTGTGTAATAACAATAACATTGGAGAAAAAGGTTATATTTTTATCTTAGATGAAAATGGAAATGTAATTTATCATCCGAAACAGCAGTTGATGTATGGCGGGCTGATGGTGGAACATATCAGTGAGATTCTGGATTGTAAAGAGGATTATCTGGAAATCAACAAAGAAGGAGAAAACAAACTTTACACCATGTCCAAATCTGACAAAACAGGTTGGACTGTTGTTGGTGTTATGGATACAACAGAGCTTATGAAAAACAGTAAGCAGACACAGTTGAATTATATTACGGTTGCTGCGCTATTGTTGCTTGCTACGATCTTGATATCCAGCTTGATATCAAGAGAAATTACACGACCGATTCTTCGACTGAGGGATTCGATGAGCATGGTGGAAGCAGGAAAATTCCAGCAGGCCAATGTAGAGGTGACGACTTCTAATGAAATCGGAAGTCTTACCAAATCATTTAACGTCATGACAAAGCGCATTCAGGAATTAATGGAACAGAATGTAGCGGCGCAGAAAGAAAAGCGAAAGAGTGAGATGAAAGCTTTGCAGGCTCAGATTAATCCACATTTCCTATATAACACGTTAGATTCAATCATCTGGATGGCGGAAGCAGGTCAAAATGACGATGTTGTATTGATGACGTCGGCTCTTGCGAAACTTTTGCGTCAGACGATCAGTAATGATAAAGAACAGGTGACCATTGAGGAAGAAATCAATTATGTGCAAAGTTACCTGACGATTCAGAAGATGCGTTATCAGGACAAACTGGAATATTCAATTGATGTTGATTCGGAAATCTGTCATGTACCGATTATTAAGTTTGCGATTCAACCACTGGTGGAAAATGCAATTTATCATGGACTCAAATACAAAGATACCAAAGGTCGTTTGAGTATCCGCGGCTATGTGAGAGGAAAGAAAGCATACATTACCATTACGGATGATGGTGTGGGTATGGATGAAGAAACCTTGCAACACATTTTCGATGAGAAAGAAAAGAAAAAGCATAAGTCCAATGGTGTCGGAGTCCCGAACGTACAAAAGCGCCTGCAGTTGTATTATGGTACGGATTATGGAATCTCTTATATCAGCAGACAGGGAGAAGGAACGGTGGCAACGGTGTCGATTCCGCTGGATGGAGGGATGAATCATGAATAAGCATACAGGCAGAAAAGTCGGAACGCGGATCGTCCTTTTTGTATTGCTCGGTATCATTCTGATCACGATAGGAATCCGGGTGCAGGGTGATACAAAACAGGAAGAAAATTACCATTTGATTTTTATACCAAAGACGATTGATGAGTCAAATGATTTCTGGACAGCACTGATTGAAGGTGCGGAGCTGGGAGCAGAAGAATTCGGAGCGGAAATCGAAGTAAAAGGCGGTCGCTCGGAAGATGATATCGATACGCAGATAAAAACGATTGAAGAAAGTATCAAGAAGAAGCCGGATGCCATTCTGATTGCGCCATCGGATTATTCTGCACTGGATGAAGTACTGCAGAAAGTTGTCGATGCTGGAATTCCTCTTATCTATATTGATTCCACAACAGAAAATGAGATTGCAGATTGCGTGATATCGACAGACAATTATGTGGCTGGAAAAGAATTGGGGACATATGCAAAGTCACTTCTGGAATCGGATTCTAAGATAGGTATCATGGGGCATGTAAAAGAAACTTCGACAGAGATGGAGCGTGAAAATGGAATTCGGGAAGGATTGGGAGAATATCGAGATAATATTGTAGAAGTTCTGTATTGTGATTCTTCTTACGAGAAGGCTTATAATCAGACCAAGATCATGCTGGCGAAGCATCCGGATATCAATCTGATTATTGGAACAAATGAATATGCGGCGGTGGGAACTGCGCGCGCCATCAAAGATATGGGACTGCAGGGAAAAGTAAAAATGGTGGGATTTGATAATTCGGTGGAAGAAATTCAACTGCTCGAAGAGGGCGTGTTCGAAGCGATTATCATTCAGAAGTCTTTTAACATGGGATACATGGGAGTGGAAGAAGCCATTGGATTACTACAGGGCAAACCGGTAGAGAAAAATCTGGATTCCGGATGTAAATTGATTACCAGAGAGAATATGTACGAAGAGGAAAATCAAAGACTGCTCTATCCGTTTTCGGGACAATAAAGTAACGATTCTAAAAAAGGTTAAAAATTTCCAATTAGGAAATTTTTAACCTTTTTTAGTAAGATATTCAATTTCATAATTATTTAATAAAGTTTATACTTAGTACAAGTCTTAAGGGAAAAGATAAGATTAAAGAACTAGGAGGAAGAAACGTGGGAAAAATTAAACAAAATCCTTTTGTACAAAAGGTAGGGTTTAACAGAATCGTGTTATGCGGTGTGTTGCTTCTCATGTACGGATTTTTCTGTGCAATGACACAGGGCAGATTCGCGGGAACAACTCGTATTCTGAGCGCTCTCAACTATGCATACTTTTTAGGGTTCTTATCATTGGGAGTTACATTTGTAATCGCAACAGGCGGAATTGATTTCTCTATTGGACCAGTTATGTTCTGTTGTGCATTGGTTGCAGGTTACAGCCTGTCAGCACATGGCGTACCTATGGTAGCAGCAATGATAATCAGCTTACTTGTAGGACTTGTGTTTGGTATCTTTAACGGATATCTTGTAGCATATTGGTCAGTACCTTCATTCATCACTTCAATGGCAAGTATGAACATTGCGAAAGGTATTGCATCTGTATACACAAAGACACAGTCAGTCAGCTGGCCACAGGCATCACAGGAAGGTGGATGGTACAGAAACCTTATCAAAGTTGGGGATGTTCCGGTAGGTTTGATCATTTTCTTGGTTGTTGCAGTTATTTGTGCAGTGATTTTGAACAAGACAAGAATCGGACGTTACATTCTTTCACTTGGAAGCAACAAAGAGGCTGTTCGACTTTCTGGTGTAAATGTTAAAAAATGGGAGATGGCAGCATACGTTATCTGTGGACTCCTTGTAGGAATCAGCGCACTCTTCTATGTAGCTGCTTATACAACAGTTCAGCCTGGATATGGTGATCAGTACAACAACGAAGCAATTGCTGGTTGTGTAATGGGAGGAACTTCCATGGCAGGAGGTCTTGCTTCTATCAGCGGTACTGTAATCGGTGTATTTATCATCGCTTTACTTCAGGAAGGAATTCTGGCTCTTGGCTTAAGAAAAGATTATCAGCTTATTATTACAGGTATTATTGTTATCGTTGCAGTATTCAGTGATGTTGTTGCAAGACGTAGAAAGAACTAATAATGATACATGGGAAATTGAGATTGAGAACAGAAAGGCAAGGGGAATAGAATGGGCGAAGTTATTTTAACGATGAAAGATATTGACAAGTCTTTCCCTGGT
Organism: Schaedlerella sp.; assembly: GCA_052272205.1. Lineage (GTDB taxonomy): Bacteria > Bacillota > Clostridia > Lachnospirales > Lachnospiraceae > Schaedlerella. The sequence continues at coordinate 33,403 of DAVZKO010000005.1, forward strand.
GTACATGCTTTGGATCATGTAGACCTGGAAGTGAGAAAAGGTGAAGTCCTTGCACTTATGGGAGAGAACGGTGCTGGTAAATCAACACTGATGAAAGTGTTGACAGGTATTTATAAAAAAGATTCCGGTACAATTACATATGAAGGAAAAGAAGTAGAATTTACAAACGCAAGAGAAGCTCAGGATGCAGGTGTTATCATCGTACATCAGGAGTTGAACATGTTAGGTGATTTGACTGTTGCACAGAACATTTTTATCGGACGTGAGTTCAAAAAAGGACTTAGCATTGACGATAAGAAGATGAATGAAGAAGCTAAGAAGCTGTTTGACAGAATGAACATCGATATTGATCCAAAAGAAAAAATGGCTAACCTAACAGTCGGAAAACAGCAGATGTGTGAGATTGCAAAAGCAATTTCTCATGATGCAAAAGTAATCGTCTTTGACGAACCATCTGCTGCATTAACAGAGACAGAGATTCAGGAACTCTTTAAAATTATTCGTGATTTGAGAGAAAAACAGCTTGGTATTGTTTATATCTCACATCGTATGGATGAGATTAAAGTTATTACAGACCGTGTTACAGTTATGAGAGATGGTCAGTATGTTGGAACATTGATTACAAAAGATAGTACCAAAGACGATATCATCAACATGATGGTTGGTCGTGTTATCTACGAAGATCCTAAGACAGCAAGTACAGTACCAAAAGATGCACCGGTTGTTCTGAAAGTAGAACACCTCAATGCAGGTAAGATGGTTCAGGATGTAAGTTTTGAATTACATAAAGGGGAGATCCTTGGATTCTCAGGACTTATGGGTGCTGGACGTACAGAGACAGCAAGAGCTTTATTTGGAGCTGATCCAATCGATAGTGGTGACATTTACATTAATGGTAAAAAAGTTACAATTAAGAATCCGGAAGATGCTGTTAGATGTGGTATCGGATATCTTTCAGAAGATAGAAAGAGATACGGAATTGTTGTACAGAAATCAGTTGCTGAGAATACAACAATGGCAACAATGGAACAGTTCATGAAAGGTATCTTTATCGATAAGAAGAAAGAGAAAGAAGTTGCTAAGAAATATGTAGAATCTCTTGCAACGAAAACACCAACAGTAGATCAGCTGGTAGTAAACCTCTCAGGTGGTAACCAGCAGAAAGTCGTTATCGCTAAATGGCTTACAAGAGATTCAGAAATTCTGATTTTCGATGAGCCTACAAGAGGTATCGACGTTGGAGCTAAAAACGAGATCTACAAATTGATGAATCAGTTGGCAGCAGAAGGAAAAGCCATTATTATGATTTCCTCAGAGATGACAGAAATATTACGTATGAGTGATAGAATCGTCGTAATGTGTGAAGGAAAGAAAACTGGTGAGCTGGATATTTCCGAAGCTACACAGGAAAATATCATGAACATGGCTACACGAGAGATTGATTAGGGAGGAAAAAGTAATGGCAAAAACAACGACGAAAACGGCTGGTACGAAGAAGTCGACAATCGATAGACTTGGAGGACAGAAAGTAATCGTTCTTCTCGTAGTAATTGCATTGTTTATCTTCTTCTGCATAATGAGCCCGAACTTTAGAAAATATACAACAATTGTTAACATCCTTGATTTCTCATATTATATTTCATTGATGGCAATTGGAGTTGCATTTACATTGATGACAGGTGGTGTAGACCTTTCCATTGGTACAGGACTTATTTGTTACTCACTTGTAGGTGGATATTTGATCGTACATCAAGGACTTCCTACAGGACTTGGTATCCTGATTAGTATCTTAATGGGTATGGCAGTAGGTGTTGTAAACGGATGCTTAGTTGCAATCATGGAATTACCTGCATTCTTAGCTACACTGTGTACATGTATGATTACTCGAGGTCTTGGATCTATCATTTCCGGTGGATTTGGAATTTCATGGCCGGCAGCTGGAGCAGCAGGCGGATGGTTTAGAAAAATCTTCAAGATTCAGGTTGGTGGAACAAACATTCCAATCGGTTTCATATGGATTATCTTGTTAGTAGTATTAATGTCATTTGTATTGAATCATACAAAAATCGGACGTTATACACTTGCAATCGGAAGTAACAAAGAAGCAACAAAATTATCTGGTGTAAACGTAACATTCTATCACATTATGGCTTATGTGATTTGTGGATTATTTGCAGGATTAGCTTCAATTTCTTACTCAGCTATCTTCGCAACAGTTCAGCCAGGTAGTGGTGCCGGATTCGAGCTTGAGGCAATCGGTGGAGCTATCATCGGTGGTGTATCAATGTCAGGTGGTGCAGGAAGTATCACAGGAACACTCGCAGGTGTATTCGTAATCTGTCTGTTAAAGACAGGACTTCCATTCATCGGATTAACAGCTAACTGGCAGCAGATCATTACAGGATTTGTATTAATCGCAGCTGTATTGGTTGATATCATGAAGAGAAAAGGTGAAAACAACTAATTTCACAAAAGAAGAAATACTTATAATTTCAATCGTGGCGGAAAAATCCGCCACCCCTAAAAAGATAGATAGCAATCAGAGACGAGGGAAATGACTGATTGTTACTATAGAAAAAGAAAAAAATTTCATGTCAAGGAGGACAAAAAATTATGAAAAAGAGAGTTTTAGCAGTATTACTTGGTGGATGTATGGTAGCAGGAATTCTTGCAGGATGTGGCGGAAGTTCATCTTCAAGCAGTGATTCATCATCATCAGATGACAAAGCAGCAGATTCAGGATCAGGCAATTCTTATCACTTCGAAGTTGTTGTAAAGAGCTTCCAGTCTTCATACTGGCAGGCAGCTGTACAGGGAATCGAGCAGGCTGAGGAAGAACTTGGTGTAACAACAAATACAACAGGACCTAACGCTGAATCAGATATCGCTGACCAGGTAAACATGCTGAACAATGCAATCAACCAGAACCCAGACGGAATCGCACTTGCTGCTTGTGACCAGAACTCAGTTCTTGAAGCACTTCAGTCAGCAAAAGACAAAGGTATCCCAGTGGTATGTTTCGACTCAGGTGTACCTGATGCTCCAGAAGGATCTGTATATGCTACAGTAGTTACAGACAATGGTGGTGCTGGTGCTATCGCAGCAGACAAAATTTACGAAGCAGTTAAAGACAAAATCGCAAAAGCTGACGGACAGGTTCGTGTAGGTGAAGTTAACCAGGATGCTACATCTGCTAACATCACAGAGCGTGGAATGGGATTCGTAAACAGATTCATCGAGCTTGCTAAAGAAGATGGAAAAACAGTTGCAGTAGTTGGAAATGACTACTATGTTAACCTTGTAGAAGATAACGGAGATGCTAAAACAGCTGATATCATCATCGAAGTAGCTGTACCTGCACAGACAACAGTTGAGCTGTGTGCTACAGAGGCATCTAACATCATGAACAAAAACGATACAATTGCTATGTTCGGTTCTAACCAGGTTTCAGCTGAAGGTGTTCTTACAGCTAACCAGAACCTGAATGTATTAGGATCAGATGTTGAGAAAAACATCATCGCAGCTGGATTCGATGCTGGATCTACAATCAAATCAGCTGTTAAAGACGGAACATTAATCGGTGCTGTTACACAGTCTCCATTAATGCAGGGTAAAATTTCTATCGAAACTCTGTATGACATCTGCGAAGGCAAAGATGTAAAAGACGTTGAGACAGACGGATACTGGTATGATGCTACAAACATGGACGATGCTGACATCTCTCCAAACTTGTATGACTAATTTCAGAATAACAATCTGAAAACATAAAATAAGGAAAACCGGGGATAAAACCTCGGTTTTTCTATTTAATGGAAATATCTTTTTCTTGCTATAAGGATATCATATCGGTATAATAATAGTAGATTTCAGTAGGAAAAGATATAAGTCTGAAGAACATGAAGGACATAGGAGGATAATTAGATGCTTCAAGGGATAGAAATAATTTTCGAAGACAGAGATAAAATGATGGCACATTTGAAAAAGAAAACTTATAAGGAATATACAGAAAACTTTCTTCAAAACCATGGCCATTATTTTGAAGAAATGACAACGTATGTAGAAGGTGCAGATGACAAAGAAGCAGCGGCAAAAGAAATCGGAGAATGTCTTGCATCAGCAGTAAAGAAGACATTTGTAAACAAGAAGGGAAAGATTGGAGCACGTACCCAGTCTGATCTCAATTTCTTTATGATATACTATGTCTTTCCAACAATTCTTAGCAGCGAAAGCGAATATGCTAAGACAATTGCGGATGGTGTATGTGAGGTATGGAAAAGCAGCTTTGCTAATAGTGATATCGGTTATACAGATTATAATTCATTATATGATTCATTCCGCGAAAAAATATTTGGTATTTTTTAATATTGAAATATTCAAAAAGATATGATGAATACAAATAAAAAGAGATGCATGTGAATTTTGTTTCATAAGCATCTCTTTTTTGTCCCTTCTTAAATGGGAGAGTGAATGTTAAAAATAGAAGAAAAAGTATTATTTCAAATATTGCTTTGGAGTTGTTCCCTTATATTTCTTGAATGTTTTTATAAAATAACTCAAATCATTAAAACCGACATTATAAGCCACTTCTGTAATCGTATCATTTGTCGTAAGCAGCTGATAGCAGGCACGCTCAATACGGTAATAATTCAAATAATCGACAGGTGAACGATGTGTCATCTCCTGAAAAAAGCGGCAAAAATATTTCGGAGACATCTGCACAGAATCTGCCATTTCCTGTAAACTGATCGGCTTGTTATAGGAAGATTCGATAAATTCCAAGGCCTGTTTAAGCTGAACAATTCTTCGATGATCACGAGGAGGTTTGTCAGGAGTTGGATTATAATAATTTTCAGAAAAAATAGTTCCGATCAGTTGGTATAAGGAACCAAGTACAATGAGCTGATAACCAGGTTTTTTAGAGGAAATTGAATCAAACATATGCCATACAATCTGGTGGATATCATTGTAAGTTCCGGTGTAAACATAATTAAAAGAGACTTCTCGGTCGGTGATTTTACGCACGAATTTACAACAGTCATCATTTTTATTCATTAAGACATTCATATCAAATACAAGACAATCATATTCACAGCCAAGCGGGGTGCCGGAATGAAGAGAACCGGCCGGAATAAATATAAATGAACCAGCTGAGACACGGAAAGTCCGTTCATCAATTGTTATCTGTAAAACACCTTTTAAAACACGGATTAATTCAAATTCTACATGCCAGTGCAGGGCCATCTCATATTGAGGATGAGAGGGAGAAACATGATGGTATTCCAATGGAAAATCTGCAGTTCCTCGTTGTCTGCTTTCACGATAGTTTATATATTGCATAGTATTTTTTTGCTCCTTTTATTTGTATAGATTATTATAAATAAGATTGGTTCATTTTCAAAACAAATTAATAAATGTGAATATTGTTATATTTTTTACCAGTATAACACAAGTAAATTGTAGAAAACAATGGTAAAATGATTACATGAGATCAAGGGAGTGAAGAGAAGTGCGTATTTACTCCATTATGAACTGCTTCATAACTGTCAGTATATGATGGGATGGAAGTGAGAAAGGAGGTTCATCAGTGAGCAATAACAAAAAACAAGTTCTGGCATTTGATTTTGGTGGCGGAAGCGGAAGAGCAATTCTCGGAAGTCTGGAAGACGGAAAGATTCAGATGAAAGAGGTGTATCGCTTTTCAAATGATCCGGTTATAATCAACGGAACAATGTATTGGGACACACTGAGACATTTTTTTGAAATTAAACAGGGAATTGTAAAAGCAAAACAGGAGGGTGGCTTCGAAAGTATCGGAATTGATACATGGGGAGTTGACTTCGGACTTTTGGATGAACATGGAGCATTGTTAGAAAGTGCGGTTCACTACAGAGATGATCGTACACTTGGCATGCAAGAAGAAGTGTTCAAAGCAATTCCAAAAGAAAGAGTGTACGAGTTAACTGGATTACAGTTTGAAAATTTCAACACAATTTTCCAATTATATTCACTGGTTAAGAAAAGACCATGGTTATTGGAAAAAGCAGACAAGATGTTATTAACTCCTGATTTGTTCAACTATTTCCTTACGGGCGAGAAGAAAGCAGAGTATACAATGGCTGCTACAACACAGCTTTTGGATGCAAAGAAGAAAGAATGGTCAGAAGAGATTCTGGAGGCACTTCAGATTCCGAAACATATTTTACCAGAGATCGTTCCAAGTGGAACTGTAATCGGTACATTGCAGCCTGCAATTTGTGAAGAGCTTGGCGTAGAACCGGCAAAAGTAATTGCAATCACAGGACATGACACACAGAGTGCAGTGGTATCCGTACCAACACAGAATGAAGATTTTATTTTCATTAGTTGTGGAACATGGAGCTTATTCGGAACTGAGTTACCGGGACCGGTTATTGGAGAAAAATCACTGGAGTGTAATGTAAGTAATGAAGGTGGTTATGGTAATACAACAACATTATTGAAAAATATTATTGGACTTTGGCTTGCACAGGAAAGCCGTAGACAATGGATTCGTGAAGGTCAGGAATATTCGTTCGGCGAATTGGAGCAGATGGCAGTAAAAGCAGAGCCATTCCAGAGCTTTATCGACCCGGATTCACCAGAATTCGTTGCTGCAGGTAATATTCCGGAGCGTATCCGTGAATTCTGTCGTAAAACAGGACAGAAAGTGCCGGAGACAATCGGAGAGATTATGTGCTGTATCAACCAGAGCTTAGCATTAAAGTATCGTTATGCACTGGAACAGATTGAAGCATGTACAGGTAAACATTATCCTGTAATTAATATGATCGGTGGAGGAATCCAGAGTAAACTTCTTTGTCAGATGACAGCAGGAGCAAACGGTCGTAAAGTTATCGCAGGACCTGTCGAAGCAACAGCACTTGGAAATATTGCTGTACAGTTGATGGCTCTTGGAGAAATCAAAGATGTAAAAGAAGCAAGACAGATTATCGCAGATTCAGAAACTACATATGAGTATCTTCCACAGGATACAGAGAAGTGGGATGCTGCATATGAGAAATTTAAAACATTTATTCATTAATCAAGGAGGAAATGTATCATGGCAAAATCAAGACTTATTGGGGACTATCCTGTAATTGGAATCAGACCTACAATCGACGGAAGAAGAGGAGTTCTTAAAGTTCGTGAGTCATTGGAAGACCAGACAATGAACATGGCAAAATCCGCTGCAAAATTATTTGAGGAGAACATCAGATATTCAAACGGAGAGCCAGTTAAAGTTGTTATCGCTGATACAACAATCGGACGTGTTGCAGAGTCAGCAGCTTGCGCAGACAAATTTAGAAAAGAAGGTGTAGATATTACTCTTACAGTTACACCTTGCTGGTGCTACGGAGCTGAGACAATGGACATGGATCCTAATACAATCAAAGCTGTTTGGGGATTCAACGGAACAGAAAGACCAGGAGCTGTATATCTTGCATCAGTACTTGCTACACATGCACAGAAAGGACTTCCGGCATTTGGTATTTATGGACATGATGTTCAGGAAGCAGATGACACATCTATCCCAGCTGACGTAGAAGAGAAGCTGTTAAGATTCGGACGTGCTGCAGTTGCTTGTGCAACAATGAGAGGAAAATCTTACTTGCAGATCGGTTCTGTAACAATGGGTATTGGTGGATCTATCATCAACACAGACTTCTTCGAAGATTATCTTGGAATGCGTGTAGAATCTGTAGACGAAGTAGAAATCATCCGTCGTATGACAGAAGGTATCTATGACGAAGAAGAATACCAGAAAGCACTTGCATGGACAAAAGAAAAATGTATCGAAGGATTCGATAAGAACCCAGAAGAACTTCAGAAAACACGTGATCAGAAAGATTCTGAGTGGGAGTTCGTAGTTAAGATGATGTGTATCATCAAAGACTTAATGAATGGTAACGATAAACTTCCTGCAGGATGTGAAGAAGAGATGGTTGGACACAATGCAATCGTTGCAGGATTCCAGGGACAGAGACAGTGGACAGACTTCTATCCAAACTGTGACTATCCAGAAGCACTCTTGAATACATCATTTGACTGGAATGGAGCAAGAGAGCCATACGTTCTCGGAACAGAGAATGATACATTGAACGCAACAAGTATGCTGTTCATGAAACTGTTAACAAACCGTGCACAGATCTTCGCTGATGTTCGTACATACTGGAGCCCAGAGGCTGTTAAGAAAGCTACAGGATATGATTTGGAAGGTGTTGCTAAAGATGCAGGCGGATTTATCCACTTAATCAACTCTGGAGCAGCTTGTCTGGATGCTTGTGGTGAAGCAAAAGATGAGAACGGCAATGGAGTTATGAAACCTTGGTATGAAGTAACAGAAGAAGATCAGGATGCAATCATGAAAGCTACTACATGGAACTATGCAGACCTTGGATACTTCCGTGGTGGTGGATTCTCTTCAAGATTTGAGACAAAAGTAGAGATGCCTGCAACAATGATCCGTCTGAACATTGTAAAAGGACTTGGACCAGTTCTTCAGATTGCAGAAGGATGGACAGTAGGACTTCCAGCAGAAGTTTCTGATAAACTTTGGAAGAGAACAGACTACACATGGCCATGTACATGGTTCGCTCCAAGAACAACTGGAGAAGGCGCATTCAAGACAGCTTACGATGTAATGAACAACTGGGGAGCTAACCACGGTGCAATCAGCTACGGACACATCGGAGCAGATTTGATCACAATGGCTTCTATGCTGAGAATTCCGGTTTGCATGCACAACGTACCAGAAGAGAAGATCTTCAGACCAGCAGCTTGGAATGCATTTGGAATGGACAAAGAAGGTGCTGATTACAGAGCATGCGCAAACTTTGGACCACAGTTCAAAAAATAATTAACAAATAACACAGATTGCATGCAATCGAAAAAATAATTAATCCCTTATAAAATATAGGGCGCATGCCGAAATGGTATGCGTCCTTTTTAGAAAAATGAAAAAGTTTCATGGAGGATGAGAAGATGTTAAAAGGAATTCCTAAAATTTTATCACCAGAATTATTAAAAGTATTATGCGAGATGGGACATAGTGATCGTATTGTTATTGCAGACGGAAACTTTCCATGTGAATCAATGGGAAAAGATGCTATCGTAATCCGTTGTGACGGACATGGCGTACCAGAAATTTTGGATGCAATTCTCACAGTTATGCCATTGGATGCATATGTAGAGAAACCAGTTAATTTGATGGAACTTATGCCATGTGATATCGGCAAAATCGACACACCAATTTGGGACGAGTACAAAGAAATCGTAAAGAAACACGATGAAAGAGGCGAAGCAGCAGTTGGCAATATCGAGAGATTTGCATTCTATGACGAAGCAAAAACAGCTTATGCAATCATTGCAACAGGTGAGTCAGCTGTTTATGCAAATGTTATGCTTCAGAAAGGTGTTGTAACTGACTAAACAGCTACGAGTTGTTGAACAAGTAATTAATAATTATTTTCTCCTAAAAATATAGAATCCAAAAAGGTTTGAAAGGCAGAGTCAGAGTAGAAAATACTTTGGCTCTGCCTTTTTGCGGTTGCCTTGTTGTCTGTCAAAAAGTAATAACTTATGGTAAACTATCATAGTGTGAAATAGAAAAGTAAGTTCTAAAGAATTGAGATGAGGTTGGATATGCATTTAGAGTGGAATAAATTAAAGACACCCGGATATCTGGAAATCGGACTTGCAGTCATATTGATTATCACAATGGCAGGAATCGGAGGTTGGAAACAACATCAGAATAAAGTGCTTGAAAAAGAGAAAGAAATCATTTGGCAGGCAGAAGAAGAAAACAAAAAGGCAAAAGATAAACAGCAAAATACAAATAATAAAACGGAAAGCGTGTCTGAAAATGATGTTCAGGAAACAATAGCAGAAGGTAAATATCCGATTATGGGAACAAGTCCTGTGATGGCAGATCAGTTAGTTTCCTACTTTAAATCAGCAGGTGTATCCTATCCGTCAGAAGAATTAGGAGAAGGCGGTGCGGATTCTATCGAGACATTTGCAACAATGTACTGTGAAGAAGCAGCAGTAGAAGGGGTTCGCCCGGAGGTCGCATTTGTGCAGACGATGAAAGAGACTGGCTGGCTTCAGTTTGGCGGAGATGTATCCGTAGAACAATTTAATTTTGCAGGGCTTGGAACAACCGGGGGCGGTGTTCCGGGAAATGTTTATCCAGATGTGCGGACAGGAATCCGTGCCCAGATACAACATTTAAAAGCATATGCCTCAACAGAGCCTTTAAATCAAGCATGTGTAGATGAGAGATATGAGTATGTCTTAAAGGGATGTGCTCCGTATGTAGAATGGCTGGGACAAAAAGAAAATCCGGCAGGAACCGGATGGGCAACTGCGGAGAATTATGGGTATTCGATTGTGAGTATGATTGAGAAGATGTAATTTAGTTCACTAAATGGCAATACATTACTTACAAAAAATGGATATAAGAATTCTTGCTAAGATCCCAGAAAAGTAAATCTATTATCGCTCCACCTATTTTAATCACGATACACCACAAAGCAAGAAAAAGCCTATGCAATCCAGCGAATTGGAGTCGGGTTTGCCCGACGAAGCTGAGCAGGAGTGCATAGGCTTTTTCTTGCTTGGGGCTGTCGTGAACTAAATAGAAATTTCGCAGAAATAATGAAACAAAATCACACTCCGAAACGTCTAATAGGTGAAAAAGGAAAATCGATTTTCAATTTACAAATAATTGAAGGGAGGGAAGCATGTGGAATATCTCGTGAAACGGGCACAAAAGAAAGATGACCAGGCATTTGTGCAATTGATTGAAATGGTAAAGGGAGATTTATATAAAGTAGCAAGAAGTTATCTTGATTCCGAAGCGGATATCGCAGATGCAATCCAGGATACCATTATTGTATGCTACGAAAAAATAGATAGTTTAAAAGAAAGAAAATATTTTAAAACCTGGCTGATACGGATTTTGATAAATAAGTGTAATGATATTTTACGAAAAGGAAAACGAGAATGTTCATATGATGTGATTTCAGAGCAGGGAGACGCAGGAATGAGTACAGCAAGATATGAATTCGAAGAATTGATGAATCAATTGGATGAAAAATACCGGACAGTTTTAATTCTGTATTACGCCGAAGGATTTAAGGTAAGGGAAATTGCACAACTACTTGAGATGGAAGAAAACACAGTAAAAACAAGGTTGTCCAGAGGAAAAAAAGAAGTTAAGAAAATGTATACAATGGAACTGGCGCAAGAAAGGAGATGAGCGTATGTCTAAGGATTTAATGAATAATAAAAATGAAAATAGTGTGAAAAAAGAATATTCAGATCAGGAAATTAAAAAGATTTTATCAGAAGATATAGAAACTCCGGAATATGTAAATCAACGTATCAAGGATACGTATGAATGTCTTGGAATTCATCATAATAAGAAATCCACAAGTAAATACCATACTTGGAAAATTGCAGTGGCAGCGATTGTAGTAACAGCAGGTCTTAGTGTTGTTGGATTTGCAGCCAATAAGTATATGGCTGTATTGAAAACAGAGAAAGGTGATTCGATTCAATATACATTCCAGGTAGACCGTACAAAAGAAGCACATGCAATTTCCGTAGAGCCGACTTATATGCCGGAAGGGTATGAATGTGGAGGTGAAAATACTGCGAATTATGGAAAATGGCATAATGATAAAACAGGTGGTGGAATCAGTATTATTCCGATGAATGCATCAGAGCTGGATTATATCGAACGAATGGGACAGACAGAAGAATTTATGAATTATAAAAGAAGCCAGCAGCAGAAGGTTATGAACCTTGGAGAACAGCAGGTCGATGTATATGTCAGTGAAGATTTTTATATTGATAGTGATGATACAGTAAAAAATATTTATCTGTATGATGAAAATGAAGGGTATGCGATTCAGATATGGAGCAGAAGTGATTTGCCATATGAAGAGATATTGAAGGTTTCCGAAGGTTTAAAAGTGACAGTGCTTGACGAAGTGGTTCCATATGCAACAGAGGAAGAAATCAAAGAAGCGAAGGCAGAGCAGGAACAATTGGAAAAAGAAAAAGCTGGTTTAAAGAAAATTGCAGCAGAAGGCATTTATGAGATTGGTGATGAAATAACAGATCCAATGTTAAAAGATGAAGCATTAAAAAACGAGGTAGAAGATATTCGCTTTGTTGTAAATTCGGTAGAGGTGGCAGATAGCATTTCATTAGCTGAATATCCAAAAGAAAATTTCATCGACTACGAAAATGAAATGGCACCATGGATGAATGAAGATGGAACATTAAAATCGCATGATAGAGGTGTCTTGAATGAAAATGATGAAATTGAAGGAATAGAAAAAGCTAATTCGAAGTATGTAATCGTTCATATGACAGCAAAAAATTTCGGAAATACACAAAGTAAATGGAATAAAGAAAATGGGGTACCTATCGCACCGGATTTGACAACATTAGATTCTATGGAAGATGGTACAATAGTAAAAGCGGATGATTCTTATGTATCAGTGAATGAGAATTATTCATTACAATGGATGTCTTCAGATGGCAGCAGTTTTCCTGTTTACTTTGATAAGATGTACTATACAGATGGAAATCAGAGATTAAAACAGGCTCTGTGGCATCCACTCGTAGCAGGAGAAGAACTGGATTATACATTGATATATGTTGTAGATGAAGATCAGGTGGATCAGATGTACTTGTGGTTCTTTAGTGGGACAGGAGGAGTTGATTCGCAGGGGAATACAATTGTAAGTCCATATGTGAGGCTTGCTATTTAGTTCATCAAGTGGCAATACGTTCCTTACAAAAAATTGATATAAGAATTCTTGCTCAGATTCCATGAGCGGGTGACCCATAAGAGCGTAAATTTTTGCTAAAAGCAAATGAATTTGAACTCAAACTTGCTGCTACGCAGCTTCAAACACGTTCGTTCAAATTCATTAACGCAAAAATTTACGCTCTAAGTGTCTCCAACGCTCACTCCATATTCACTCGAATTTCTTATATCATTTTTTTGTAAGTAATGTATTGGCTCAAGTTGTGAAGTAAATAGAACGCAAAGGATATTGGGGAAGATATCTGAGAGAATGGATTTTGGGGATTTGAAGATGCAAAATTTCGGTGGGGAGTATCTGCAAGTTTAAAGAAAAATAAGTTGCGGATATACATCGGTCTCAAAAAAAACATCTGCAACAGCGAATATTAAGCCAGTGCAGATACAACGGTTGCCACAAAGATATCTGCAACACTGAATAAGCGAGAGGTGTAGATACATGAGGTGCCAGTGCCTGTTCAGTAAAGCTCTCTGCTTTTTAATTCATTAGATTTGCGATAACGTACTGAGAAAAAATATTGGATATGTATTTCCCGCTGACAGAGTCTGAACAGAAATTCATATCCAATATTTTCTCTCAGGGACGCTTATCCAACTTAATGAACTAAATAGCAATTTCATGAATCAAATACCGCTATTCAATTATTTTATTGCCAATTTATTGTGTTTAATTTATAATTATTTTAATAAATTTTGATAATGATTTCAAATAAGATAGGGATGATGCCGATGGTTAAATAACATACATTGTTACTGTTAATAATAGGTAATTGCGAAACTCACTAGCGTTCGTTCGCAATCTTGATTAGAACCAAGGTAGAATTCGTGCAGTACACGAATTCCAAGGCGAAAAGTGGATAGCTTTAACTTTGGGCGCACTTAAACAAGCTATATAACGTATTAAGTTGGTAGGTCCTAAGCAATAAGCGGTTTCAGACTGCGGATGTACTCGTGATGCTTTATTTTATCGGCAAGAACGACAGTAACTAACTGTGTAATTCCTGCAAGAATTAAATCTGCATGAAGTG
>DAVZKO010000006.1:0-46303 GCA_052272205.1 Schaedlerella sp.
GTAATCCTAAGGTATTCCTTATGGATGAGCCTCTTTCAAACTTGGATGCAAAACTGAGAGTTCAGATGCGTATCGAGATTTCTAAACTGCATGAGAACTTAGGTGCTACAATCATCTATGTAACACATGACCAGACAGAAGCTATGACACTTGGAACAAGAATCGTTGTTATGAAAGACGGAGTTGTTCAGCAGGTAGATACTCCACAGAACCTGTACAATACACCATGTAACCTGTTCGTTGCAGGATTCATCGGTTCACCACAGATGAACTTCATGAATGCAGTTGTGAAAGTAAATGGTAACGATGTTACATTGACAGTAGGCGAACATGTACTGAAAGTTCCTGCTTCTAAGAGACAGGCTCTTATCGATGGCGGATATGATGGAAAAACAGTTATCCTTGGTATTCGTCCTGAAGATGTACATGATTCTCAGGCATTTATCAGCAACTCACCTGACAGCGTAATCAAATCTAAGATTAAAGTTTACGAATTGCTTGGTGCAGAAGTATTCTTGTATTTCGACTTAGAAGGAACTCAGATGACAGCACGTGTTAATCCACGTACAACTCTGAGAACCGGAGATGATGCAATCTTCGCTCTTGATATGGAAAAGATTCACATCTTCGACAAAGATACTGAGTTGACGATTACAAACTAGTAGTTTATTATAAAAGAAAGAGTTCGCCCTGTAATCACAAAGAATCAAGCGATTACGAGGTTACATATAAGAGAGGGGTTGTACTTTTGTACAACTCCTCCCTTTGTCTCTTTATCTGCAACACTTAGTGAGATATAAACGGAGGCTTTCATGAAACATAGCACAGAACTTGAACATGCATTAAAAAATCTCAGACAGCTTACAGGCATCACCCTGGATGTAAAAGCTGATACAGAAGAAGAGGAAATACAGGCACTCACACAGATACGTTGTCTTTGTAATGCTTATCAGGAAAAATATAACAAGACCCATTTTTTACAGGGGCTTGTAACCGGAACGATTCCGATATATGATATTTTAGAAAGAGCTTCTCGACTGCATATCAATCTTGAGGAACGACGCATTCTGTTTTTATTAAAGACCAAAGGTCCTCTGGATGAAATAATTCCGGAGATTTTAAAGAATCTGTTTCCACCGCAGACGCACTCTTATCTGGTTCCTTTAACTGAATCCAGCATGGTCGTCCTTCATCCTGTGAAGGATTCGGAAACAGAAAACGATTTTTTACAGATTGCACGTACGATTGTCGATACACTGAATATGGAGGCACTCTCTTTTATCCAGGTGGCTTACAGCGGATGCTTTCATTCCCTTTCGGAATGCTCAGAAGCTTATAAAAGTGCCTATCTCGCTTTAAAAGTTGGAAATTTATTTTATTCAGAACAAACAGTATTTCCGTATAACCGGCTTGGAGTCGGACGCTTGCTATACCAGCTTCCAATTTCAATCTGCGAAGGATTTTTACATGAAGTATTTGGTGATGATATTCCTGATTCATTTGATAATGAAACAGATATAACAATTACCAGATTTCTTCAAAACAACCTGAATATTGCTGAGACTTCCAGACAATTACATATGCACCGCAATACACTTATTTACCGACTTGACCAGGTAGAGAAAAAGACAGGTCTCGACCTTCGCAAATTTGAAGATGCTATGACCTTCAAGCTTGCAAGTATGGTTATAAATTATTTATATTCAGAAAGGAATTCTTAACATGAATGACACTTATTATGAACAACTGGTAACTTGTAAACCAACCGGAAAGACTGCACTTTTACGTGTACTTTCTTTTCTCCCAATCCTGATTCTTATTCTCTTTGGATTTCCGTTTTTAGGATTTTTTGCATTTATGTTAGCTGCTTTATATGCTGTTCTTGCCTATTATTTTATCTTTCCTCGTTTTAATGTGGAATACGAATATGACTTGTTAAACCACGAACTCGATATTGCAGCAATTTACAGCAAAGCAAATAGAAAAGACAAGCTTTCTATTGATATTCAGCATGCAGAAATTATAGCGCCGAAAAATTCTCACCGACTGGACTCTTACCACACAACAAAACGCTATGATTTTTCTTCTGGAAATGTAAATGCCAACACATATGCTATCATCATTACATTGAATCAGACCCTCTGTACTGTCTTGTTCGATCCGGATGATGAAATGCTCCGACATATGAAGGGTTGGATGGGAATGAAATTATTTCAGGATTAATTGTAAAAAATGTGCTATAATCTTAAAAGATGCGGATACACTTCGGATTCTATTTTCGTTTTGTATCCGCTTTTTTGTAAAACAAGAATAACTGGGGGAAATTTATTTTGGAAACTTTTGAAAAAGAAGACAATCGAATGGCATTGAACACAGCCGCTCTTGCAGGCGATATCCTGCTGGAAAGCGGTGCTGAGATTTCTCGTGTAGAAGAGACAATTAACAGAATTGCCCGTGCCTATGGTATTGAATCTTGTGATCCTTTTGTCTTAAGCAGTGGATTCTTTCTCACTGCTGACAGCAATTCTGATCAGAACTTTGCCTGGGTAAGACACATTCCTCTGAGTGCGACACGATTAGATCGCGTTACAGCCGTCAACCAATTATCCCGCGAAATTGAGCAGGGTATTTACAGTCCCACTGAAGCATATCAAAAGCTCCAGGCAATCCAGAAAACACCGGCAAAGGCCAAATGGTGCCAGATTCTTGCCTCCGGTATCGGAAGCGGATGCTTTTGCTATCTGTTTGGCGGTGATGCTATTGATAGTATTGTTTCTTTTATAGCCGGACTGCTTTTATATGTCTATTTATTATGTCTTGTAAAGGGACGCCTCTCAAAAATCGCAACAAATATTTCCGGCGGTATGGTCGTAACTTTAATCGCTGTACTCATTTACCAAACGGGGCTTGGACATCATTTAAATGAGATTATCATCGGTGCTATTATCCCATTGGTTCCCGGTGTTGCCTTTACAAATGGTATCCGCGACATTGCAGACCAGGATTATATCGCCGGAGCTGTTCGAATGCTGGATGCTCTTCTTGTTACTTTCAGCATTGCCATGGGAGTAGGACTTATTATAATCGGATATCACCAGATTGTCGGCAGTATGCTTCTTCCTTAAAATTTAATCATTATGACACACAACACTTATATTTACAAAGGAGACCTTTGCGTTATGTCTATGCATTTATTTTTTGAATTTCTTAACGCTGCTGTTGGTACAATGGCGTTTGCCCTGCTTTTTCAAGTTCCAAAACAATATTATGTAAACTGCGGTATAATCGGCGGTTGTGGATGGCTTTGTTATAAATTACTTCTTTCTGGATGCGGGCTTTTTGCTTCTACCTTTTTTGCGACCGTTCTTGTCGTTTTCCTCTCCCGCCTCAGTGCAGTTCATCGCCATTGTCCGGTAACAGTCTTTTTGATTGCCGGCATTTTCCCGCTGGTTCCAGGAGCCGGCATCTATTGGACCGCCTACTATGTAGTAACAGACCAACTTGCCAAAGCTTCTGCCCGCGGATTTCTAACCTTAAAAATTGCCGTTGCAATTGTACTTGGTATTTTGTTTGTTTTTGAATTTCCACAAAAATGGTTCCGCAGGATTGCCTCCCACGAAACCATATAAATGACTTTTCAGCCACCAGCTCATCCACTGGTGGTTCGACTTGAATATTACATCCTTTCGTCCAGCAGATTCTGAACTTCATCTCTTGTCGGCATTACGCGCAGTGCACCTTTTCTTGTTGTGATCACAGATGCTGCCGCATTTGCAAACGTCAGCATTTCTTTCAGATTTTCTTCTTCTAAGCCTTCCATTCCATGTTCACAGATATAATGTAATACACAACCACAGAATGTATCTCCTGCTCCTGTCGTCTCAATTGTATCCTTCTGAAGGAATGGTTTTACCTCTACCATAATTCCGTTATAATATGCACGGCTTCCTTCTTTCCCCATAGATACAAGAATTAGCGGAATCTGATATCTTTCTCTAATCCAGTTCACACCCTCAGTATAATCTTCTTCACCAGTCAGCCACTGAATCTCATTGTCTGAAATTTTCAAAATCTGACAATGTGCTAATCCATATAATACCTGTTCCTTTGCCTCATCCAAAGAATTCCAAAGCGGAGGTCGTAAGTTCGGATCAAAGGAAATAAGTGCACCGGATTCTTCTGCGATGCGAATTGCCTCTTTTGTTGCTTCGCGTACCCCTTCATGTGTCATAGATAATGTTCCGAAATGGAAGATTTTTGTTTCTTTGATAAGTTCTTCACAAATTTCTTCTTTGTTCAGCATCATATCTGCTCCCGGATTTCGATAAAATGAAAAATCTCTGTCGCCATCCGGATAAGTATGCACCATTGCCAGTGTTGTATGGATTTCCTTGTCTGTGCATAATCCAGAAGCATCAATCCTAACTTCTGTTATCGCATCTCTCAACTGTTTTCCAAAAAAGTCTTCCCCAACTTTTCCGATAAATGCTGTCTTATGTCCAAGTTTTGTCAACATTGCAAGTACATTGCACGGAGCGCCTCCCGGATTTGCTTCAAAAAGTGGGTTTCCCTGAGCGCTTTTTCCATTTTCTGTAAAATCAATTAATAATTCTCCTAATGCCACTACATCATATTTCTTCATCACTTTCTCCATTCCGCCGTCATAAAACGACTACATTTCTTCTTTTTGCAAGACTTCTATTTTTTCACGCACCATCTGTACTGATAAGGATTCATCCACACCGAATTCATTTCCAGTTTTTCTCCTGTAAATAAATCTTCGTATTTACCTTCCAGACAATTCAACCAGGCATTCTGACCATATTCCGAGAAATTAGCCAGACAAACTAATTCTTCATTTCCTATTGTCCTTCTGATTGCAAAAACCGCATCATTCCCGGTATCCCAGGTAGAAATACCGGCAGTCTCTCCAAAGCAATTCTCCTGACGTCGTATTTCTTCCATCTGTTTCAATCCATTCCAGATGTCATACTGTACCGTACCCGTCTTTTTTCTCTTATCTGCATTATCCCAGTTAAATGGACTACGGTGCAAATATCTGCTGTCTGCAGCAGTATCCGGGTTTTTCTTGTAATTATAATCATTTACCTGACCAATCTCATCTCCTGATGAAAGCATCACAAAACCTTCCATGCTCATACATGCTGCATGCATCATGAGCACCCTCTGGATTCCCTGTTTCACCTGCTCAAGATCTCCTTCAAATCCGCCTTTTTCAATTCCGCACAAACTTGCGGTTGTTCCACAGCTTCTGGCATCTTTCGTCACCGGATCGTAATTATACAGTTCTCCACGCGCAAAACTATACGGATAAGTACCTTCAAAGAAATGATATAAATATTCCTTATGCCGGATTGGATTTATTTCCAGCTTTTTCTCTTGTTCTTCATCCAGTCCCCAGCCAATATCATCATGACAGCGAAGATAATTGACAAAATAACAATTCTTTGGAAGACTGTGGATCACATCCATCTGATGTTTTAACATTCTTGTATCTCTTGTAGCCAGTGCTGCCCATAGATTTACCATGCTGGAAACTCCGTATAACATATGACATTCCGGTTTGTTTTCTGTTCCAAAGTAAACCGGAAGTTCCTTCGGTTCCATAACAACCTCGCCTTTCAGGATTACACCAGGACAGACCATCTCAAGAATCATTCGTAACATGCGTACAATAAGATGCACTTGTGGAAGATTTCTACAATTTGTTCCTAATTCTTTCCAGATATAAGGAACTGCATCAATACGAAAGACTTCTACTCCGAGATTTGCCAGATATAAGATATTTCCAACCATTTCGTTAAATACTTTCGGATTATGATAATTCAGATCCCATTGATAAGGATAAAATGTTGTCAATACATGCCTGTGCATCTCTTCACACCATGTAAAATTTCCCGGTGCAGTCTCTGGAAATACCTGTGGCATTGTCTTTTCAAATTGATCCGGAATCTCACGAGTTTCATAACACTGATAGCGATCCATATATTCCTGTTCGCCTCGCTTGGCTCGCATTGCCCATTCATGCGTATCTGCCGTATGATTCATAACGACATCCAGGCACAAACTGATTCCGCGTTTTCTCAGCTCTTTTGTCAGTCTTTTTAACTCTTCATTTGTTCCTATTTCCGGATCTACCTGTTTAAAATCTTCTACCGCATACCCACCGTCATTATATGGATGAGGCATCTTCAAAAGTGGCATCAGATGAAGATATGTAATCTTCTGCTCAGACAGATAATCTAAATGTTCTATCACACCCTTCAATCCTCCTGCAAATAACTTCGGATACATCGTCATTCCAAGCATGTTTCTGTTGCGATACCAGTTCGTTTTTTCCTCTCTTCTGCCGTCTAATCTCCTAAGTTCCGCTGATCTATTCTGATAAGCCTCTTCCAGCATTTGCATTAATTCTTCATAACATTGTTCATTGTGATATAACTGCAGATACTTTTCATGCAGTTCATTCTCATGTCTTGTTCTTCTTTCTTCTATCATCGATACTATGCTCCTATACTACAAAGGGGATTCCCATTCCAGGAATCCCCCTATCATTATCCATGCATTTTCAATCTCAATGTAAGTTCAATCATGTATTTTCTAAATCAGATCATATTTCACTACATCGATTTTAGCTGCACCATCAGCAAAGAACGAAATTCCTTTTGCCTCTTGTTCTGTAAATATAACTGCAGACATAACCTGCTCGCCATCATTAATAAATATTTCTGCGCTGAATCTGTCTAAAATCACACGAAGCTTTAATTCATTGGCATCTCCATTTACCAGACATCTTCTCTGATGAACCAACGCTCTTTCGGTTCCTGAAAATTTTCTATCAATTTTCAGTACAGACTCATCAGGACGGAAGCTCAGTTCTGTATAAAACTTTTCATTCTTCGCAAAGCGTAATCCAAATTTCTTGTACATATTTTCTTTATCTTCCGGGCGGATCACAAGTTCCATATCAATGGTTCTTCCTTCGATGCTATCCAATGTGAGTGTATCATTATCTATTACTACATCAGTGTACTCAACTCTGTTTTTGTGCATTGTGTCAAGTTCCTTGATTGGAGTTTGATAAAGTCTTCCGTTTTTCACAGACAATTCTCGCGGCAAACTCATTTGTGCAAACCACTTCGAATCATTATCACGATGAGCCAGTGTGTCCCAGTTCTGCATCCAGCCAATCATAATTCTTCGGTCATCCGGTGCTTCCACTGTCTGCATCGCATAAAAATCTATTCCATAATCAACAGCGTGAATAAACTCTTCTTTCAGTGTAGATGTATCCTTGTCCATTTCTCCTATGATACATAAAGTACCGTTTCCATTATGATATTCTAAGCCTTCCGGCAACATATCCTGCGGACTTGTCAGGAGAACGTGTTTTCCATCCAGTTCAAAGAAATCCGGACATTCCCACATTTTTCCAAAACGTTTCTTATTTTCTGCAAGGATGCTGACAAATTCCCAGTCAAATCCATTTGCACTTCTGTAAAGAAGGATCTGTCCACTTCCGTCTGCCGGTCTGCTTCCGATTACACAATAGAAGTATCCGTCTTTTTCTTTCCATATCTTTGGATCACGGAAATCCACTTCGCTTGCACCTTCCGGAAGATCCTTTGCTGTCAAAACCGGGTTTTTCTCATATTTCACATAATCTCTTCCGTCTCCGACAGCTACAGACTGTGTCTGAATATCTCTTTCGGATCCGTCTTCCATTTTTTCACGTTTTACAGATGTATACATGAGCAACTGTCTGCCGTTATCCATCTCTATCGCACTTCCTGAAAAACATCCGATCTTATCGTACTCTTCATCCGGTGCAAGGGCTGTCGGAAGAAATTCCCAATGCAACAAATCTTTACTTACTACATGCCCCCAATGCATACTATCCCAATGTGTATCGTATGGATTATACTGATAAAATAAGTGGTATTCTCCCTGATAGTATGAAAATCCATTCGGATCATTCATCCAGCCAACATACGGACTTATATGAAAAGCCGGTCTTTCTTCTGCTTTTATCTTCTGACTTTGTGCCACTTCATATTTTCGTGCTTCACATAATGTCTTTTCTATCATAAAATGCTCTCCATAGTCTTTTATTTTTTATACAGGTATACCCTTTAACAGGTATACCTATAATATGTTTTAGTTCTGTTTAGACTCCTCTACATAACGATCATATGCATTCTGATATACTTCAATCAGTTCATCCATTCCACATGTGTCTTTCAGTTTTGCTACATAGCTATCCCATTCTTTATCTGTAGGCCCGCCTTTTTTCAGCCAAAGGCCTTCCTGCTCAGCAACTGTATTTTCGAAGTCTGTCTTATACATGTCAATTGTATCTAACTCTTCATCTGTAAATACACAGTCAACCGGATAAGTAGTTGTGCTGTCTACATATGGCATCCAGAAATCATAAAGATCTGTTAATCTTTCTACTGCACGATCTTCCATCTTGAATGTATTATTGTAGTAATCACTAAGGATCAGTTTAGGACCATATACTTCGTACTCGCTCTTCAATTCTCCGGCACTCTTTCCAAATTTCTCTTTTGCGTCAGCATCTGTGATACTCTCCCATACGCCGTTCTCATCCTGCTGTGTAAAGTAAGTTCCGATTGGTCCGTACTGAAGCTGCATAACTGTCTCCGGTGCATACCACTGATCGAAGAATTTAAGAAGATTTACAGGACTTTCACAAGCACTTGTAATACTTAAGTTTCCACTGTTTGTTGCGCCACCTGTACGAACTGTAACATTATGAGTTCCATCTGGTCCGTCAAGCACTGGCAGGAACACATAATCATCTGCATAATCGCCCATCAGCTCGTCGATATACCACCATGTTGAAACACCTACATATCCCTGAGAACATTTAGAAATCAGCTGTGTATCACTCTGGCTAAACATTTCTTTGTCCATTAATCCTTCCGCATACCAGTCATGGAAATATGTCAATGCTTTACGATAATTGTCAGATGCACATACAAAATCAACCTTTCCGTCATCATCCAACACAAGATCATTGATTACATCATTCGGCCAGTTTGTAAAACCAAATCCAGCATAAAAAATATTCTGTCCCCAGCACCACTGGTCAAATCCTGTACTCATTGGAATTGTGCTTCCTGCTGCGTTTCCATAATATTTAGCACTCATATCATTTTCCTGGAAAGCAACAAGTGCATCATGTAACTCATCCAATGTTGTCGGAACTTCAAGTCCAAGATCATCCAACCATGCTTTATTGATCATACTGAACTGTGGAATAGTATAGATACTGTAGTCTTCTTCTTTTCCAATTCCGGCTGTTCCCATCTTTTCCCCTGCCGGAAGACCATAGATACATCCATCACTCATTGTGATTGCTGATTTAATGTCTGGATTTTCTTCCAAAATCTTTGTCAGATTCGGCATATATTCTTCTGTAATATATGGTGTCAAATCGATCAATGTTCCATCACTTCCATATGTTGTCAGATCATAGTTATTAAATCCAACCCCCATAAACGCATCTGGCAGCTCTCCACCGGCAATTCGTACATTCACCTGCTCACTTAATGAATCGCTCATCACATTCCAATCAATCTTAATACATGCATCTTCCTGCAGTTTATTCAATACTTCATTTTTATCATACCCTTTACTTAGAGCACTAATTCCACCCATAATATCAAATTCTGTCTGAGATGTATCTGTGTTTGCTACTCCTGCTTCTGTATTATTTCCTTTTTTACTTCCACAAGCTGTCATTGACACTGCCAGACTTGCAATTGCGATACATGAAACTACTTTTTTCCATAATTTTTTTCTCTTCATATCAGCTTTCCTTTCAAAACATCATCCTTTTACAGCTCCTGCCATAAATCCCTGCTCAAAATATTTCTGTACAAATGGATAAATGATCAACATTGGCGCTGCTGCAACAATAATAGATGAAAACTTAATCATCTCTGTTAATTTGTTCAATTCTGCATATCCTCCGGATATCGTGCTTGCCTGACTCGCACTTGCAGAACTCTTTATTAAGATATTTCTTAATACTAACGGAAGTGGTGCTTTATCCTGCCCTGGCAGATAAATCAATGCCGTAAACCAGTCATTCCAGTATGCAACCATACTAAATACAACCATTACTGCCATAATAGAACGACTGAGTGGTACAACAATTTTAATAAATGTTATCCATTTTGACGCTCCGTCAATCTCTGCTGACTCAATCATTTCTTTTGGTATACTATGTTCAAAGAAGTTTCGAACAATAATCATATTACTTACGGCAACACCGCCCGGAAGTATTAATGCCCACATGCTGTCCATAAGTCCTGTTTCTTTTACAACTAAATATGTTGGTATCAATCCGCCACCAAAATACATTGTAATGATAAAAAAGATACTAAGAAATTTTCTTCCTGGTAAATCTTTGATACTCAACGGATAGGCCGTGAGATAAACCATTACTACCGAGAATATAGTTCCTGCTACCGTATATTTAATACTGTTCAGATAACCTGTCACAATACTTTTATCTGCAAACACTGCCTTATATCCATCCAGCGTGAACCCACTCGGGAACAAAAATGTCTTTCCTGCATACACATCATATGGATTTGACACTGACGCGATTAAAACATAATACAGCGGATATGCAACCAAAAGCACGATTACAAGGCAAATCACCACGAGTATGATGTCACTGGTTCTATCTGACAGCCCATGCAGTTTCCCTGCCTGTTTGTTCTTTCTCATGTCGCACCTCCTTATATGAAACTTACGTCATCTGATATTTTCTTTGTAATGTTATTTACAATAATCAGAAGAATTACATTTACTACTGTGTTAAATAATCCAACAGCCGTTGAATAACTATATTTTGCTCTTTCAATACCTTGCTGATATACATATACCGCAATTACATCACTGGTTGCCTTATTCAAATCTGTTTGTAGCAAGAATACCTTTTCAAATCCAACATTCATCAAATTGCTGGCACTCATAATCAACATCAATACCATCTGTGGAACAAGAGCCGGCAAATCAATATAACGAATTCTTTGGAACACAGATGCACCATCAATTCTTGCTGCTTCATATTGTGCCGCATCAACAGTTGCTAATGTTGCCATATAAACAATGATTCCCCATCCTGCATCCTGCCAGATTCCTGAAGCAATATAAATCGTTCGAAAAGCTGATGCCTCTGAAAGGAAATCAATACTTGTGCCTGCAAGCAGATTGATTAATCCTCCTGATGGGCTTAAGAAAACACGGAGCATACCACAGACAACCATAATCGAAATAAAATGTGGTGCATAAAGTATTGTCTGTACTCCTCTCTTAAATCTTTTGAATCTTAACTGATTGATCATAAGTGCCAATATGATTGGAATCGGAAAACTCCATAACAAACCATAAAGACTAAGTAAAATCGTATTTTTAATCATACGCATGCAGTTTGGTGAACTGAAGAAGCGTTCAAACCATTGCAACCCTACCCATTCACTCCCCATCATTCCTCTGGAAGCTTTATAATCCCTAAATGCAATCTGTATTCCATACATAGGAATATACTTATAAATAATAGTAAGCACTACCGGAATCAAAAGCATAAGATAAAGTTGCCAATACTGTCTGATTCGTTTTCCAACCGGTTTTCCCATAACTTTGTCAGCAGGTGCTTTTGCTTTTAATTTACCCATTAAAACTCTCTCCTTTCCTTTATGTCGGCAGTAAGACAACGACTCTGCCTGACATTATTTTTTAATTGTACGGCCTCAAACAATTATCTTTCATCATAACCACTTTTTTCATGAAACGTTATTTCGTTGTTAGCTATAAATTATCACTTTACTTCTGTTTAGTCAACTGATTCCTAGTATTTTTTTGTTTTTTTTACCACTTTTATTCGTTTTTAACAAATAAAAAGCGTATGTTTTGTACATTTTCTCTTTGTGTAACGTTTCATGAAATTTTATGTTTTTTCACTTTACAAAACATAAAAATAACACTATAATAATCTTATAAACAAGAAAATTTGAAAGAGGTAGCGAAATGAGAAAAAAAAATTCAGCACCAACCATGAAAGATGTTGCTCTGGAAGCGGGCGTTGCACTCGGTACTGTATCTAAAGTAATCAATGGATTACCTGTTGGTGAATCTTATAGAATCCGTGTAGAAGAAGCAATCCAAAAATTAGATTACCACGTAAATAGTTACGCCCAAGGTCTCAAATCAAACAAAACATATACTGTTGCTTTGCTAATCCCAAATACATACCATCCATTCTTTGGAAAACTTGCATATCAGATTAACCTTTCTTTATTGAAAAGAAACTATCGCATGCTACTTTGCTCCACAGAATATGACCCGGGACTTGAACAGGAATATGTTAAAATGGTTCAACAAAACAAAGTAGACGGAATTATTGGACTCACTTACAATCCTAATCTTCACGTAGATGATGCTATTCCTTTTGTATCAATTGATCGTTCTATTGCCCCACATATTCCGTGTGTAGCAAGTGATAATTTCTCCGGCGGGCAGATTGCTGCCGAAAAATTAGCTGATCTAGGATGTAAAAATGTTGCTTTTCTTCGTATCGGTTCTTCCTTAACAAATGAGCCGAATAAACGAAAAGCCGGTTTCGAGAATGGCTGTCTTGCACGAAACCTTTCATATAGTATGAAAATTTTAGACGACGGAGCTTCTCTAGATGAATTTGAATTATTCTTAAAAGAACATCTGCACGACGGCAAACTAGACTTTGATGGTATTTTTTGTGTGACAGACCGAATCGTTCATGACATTCGTAAAGTTCTTGAAACAATGAATCTTCGTGTCCCTGAAGATGTTCAGATGATCGGATACGATGGCATCCAGGCCTTTGGTTCCGGTGATTATATATGTTCTACAATTGTTCAGCCTGTCGCTGAAATTGCTGAAATGTGCGTTGAACTTTTACTTCAAGAAAACATGACTACAAAGCCTCCTCTTGTCTGCCTGCCTGTTTCTTATGCCAAAGGAGGTACTACAAGAGAATAATCTCAATGAAAGGAGTTTAAGCCATGAAAAACTGGTGGTATTACCACAAATGGTATGTAATAAGTGGAATCATTCTTTTTTTTATATCATTTAATCTATTAAGCAATGCTTTTGGATGGTTTAAGAAAACCCCTGATTTCCAGATTGCATATATAGGCGAATTTCCTCTTCCTGATGATACAGTCAAGGCTTTAGAAAAAGCTTTTTCTTCACTTGCCGACGACTACAATCACGACGGACAAATAATTGTTCATGTAAACCAATACACAACCGGGAGCCTAAATGATAACAATGCCGATAATCTAGAATATCGACAGGCTTCCGAACTTCAATTAATCGCAGACATTGATCATTGCGAAAGTTATTTTTTTCTGATGGAAACTCCCGAAATAATCCAAGACACCTATCAGATACTTGCTCTACCTGACGGAAACTGCCCTGCTCCATCCGATTTTTCAGTTACCGATAAAACAATTGTATGGAGTGACATTGATGTTTTTCAGAATTTAAATCTAGGCAGTTATAAAACGACTCTTCTAGGAAATGAAACCTCTGGCGAAAATTCAGAACTTCTCGCCCCACTTTATCTCGGAAGACGTTGTTTTTATACTTCCTCAAAACCCGAAAACGCTGATGACTGTGCTATTCTCTGGAACAAGCTTTTCACCCCCAGGTACGAATTGAATTTTTACACTACAACACTACAATATTTAAAAGTAATTTAAGGAGGTATTTATGTCTTTCTTTCGTCCAAATTATTATAGACCTGCAACAGGAAACCGACTGACTGGTTTTCCTCGTTACTTAGAAATTCTTGAACTAAACATTAAACATTTTCTTCTTGTAAATTTACTTACACTGATTGGATTTCTGCCATTTATCGCAGGTGTTGCCTTATCCATTTTATCTTCCAGTGTTCTTTTACTTATTCCTTCTTGCCTGATTGGAGGCATTTTTGCAGGTCCGGCATTATCAGGTATGTATGATCTGATAATGCGTAGCCTTCGCGATGCTTCTAAAGACTGGTGGAATAATTACAAACTTGCCTGGAAGCAAAATTGGCGCTCATCTCTTCTTCCAGGCATTATATTCTGCCTGATGCTTGGCTTTTATATATTTATGAGCATGCTCTTCTGGTGGTCTGTACGTTTTCCTGGTTGGGGAAGTCTGGCAATTTTTTTCTGCAGCCTGTTTGTATTTACAATGTTTTTTTCTATCTGTTGGCCACAGATTGTTTTATTTAACCAACCTTTCCGACAGAATTTAAAAAACTGTTTATTATTTATGCTTCGTTTTCTTCCAAAAACTGCCGGTATTGCGTTATTGCAGATTGTATTTTGGGCTTTGATGGTTTTATTCCTTCCATGGTCCATCTTTTTGATTCCGCTGCTCGGAATTTGGTTTATTCTTTTTACTGCTAATTTTCTTATCTATGACACTTTTAATAAAGCTTTTGAAGTTGAAAAAAAGATTGCCGAAGCATTTCCAGAGCAAGTGCCTTTCTATGAAAATGATGAAGCATGGGTAAAACGAAAACAAGAGGAGATTAATCGCAATGAACACACTAATAGCTGAAAACCACATCACAATTACTCCCAAACTTTTTAAAGAAGCAATGAAGATGCTAGAAGACACATCCTATAAAAAATCAATTCGACGATTGTCCATTTTTCTTATTGGACTTTATCTTTGCATTGCCGTCTGGTTGATTTTATCAGGAACTTCATTAATTTTCCTTTTAGGCGAAACCATCTTCCTCGCATCACTTTTGTATTGGCTATTTATTATGCTGCCTAATACAAAATATAAAAACAAATATAAAACCCTCTCTGCCGGAGCTGATACTCCGGTAAAGAAGGCGATTTATTTTTATGAAGATTATTTAGAATCTTCAACCAATTTAGGTGCTTTAACTCGTATCCCTTATTCTGAAATAATAAACCATCAGGAAACCCGTAATTTATATATTATTACTTGTACTCATAATCGTGTAATCTTAATTGACAAAAATGGATTCACTATGAATCATTGGATACAAGATAAAAGCCAAATTTAACCGCTATTGTATATCTCATGCACAATAGCTCAAACAAAAATTTTCTCCATCACTTCTCCAATCGGGGCTGAAATCGTCAAATTCGACCTCACAGCCCTTCCTGTCTCCGATTTATTGATCACTGCCAAATATTTTCCATTGAAGTAATCAATAAATCCGGCCGCCGGATATACGACCAACGAAGTGCCTCCGATAATCAACATATCTGCCTGGCCAATTGCATTTACAGCACCCTGGATCGTTGCAGAATCCAATCCTTCTTCATAAAGAACAACATCCGGTTTAATAATCCCTCCACATTTTTTACATCTTGGTATTCCATCAGAATTTTTCACATATTCCGCATCATAAAATTCATGACAATCCATGCAGTAATTCCTCATAATACTTCCATGTAATTCATATACCGTTTTGCTTCCTGCTGCCTGATGCAGTCCGTCGATATTCTGTGTTACAACTGCTTTCAGCTTCCCTGCTGCTTCCAACTCTGCAAGCTTTCTATGTGCCGCATTCGGCTTCGCATCCAGCATCATCATTTTCTCTTTATAGAATTCGTAAAAAGCTTCTGTATGCTGTATAAAAAAAGAATGACTCACTACTTGTTCCGGTGAATATTTATAAGACTGATGATAAATACCATCCGCACTTCTAAAATCCGGGATTCCACTCTCCGTCGATACTCCTGCGCCTCCAAAAAAGACAATATTCTGACTTTCATCAATCATCTTCTGCAACTGTTCTGTTTCTTTCTCATACATCACATATCACCTCTTGTATTATTCTCCTGCATGTCTATAAAATGCCCAACTTACATTACTCATCCAAAACATGACCTGCCTGAATGTGCTTATCTATTTTATCTTGCATACATTTCCAGATTGTAGCAGATGTTTCCTCTACTTTTTCATTTCTTTTATAAATTTGTGATTTCTTCACTTGATGCTCTGTCCAACTAATTCCACCAGCAGCATCATTTAACAATAATGGCTGGAAATTATCAAGCATATGTGCATACTTCGCCTCTGCTGTCTCGTATTCTTCAAATTCTTCCCACAAGGCTTTCAAATACATTCCTTGATCTTCCGGTAACATTCCGAAAATATGTTCAGCTGCCTTTCTTTCTCGTTCATCCTTTGTTTTTGCACCTTCCTCATCATATGCATAGGTATCACCGGCATCAATTTCCACCAGGTCATGAATCAGTACCATCACCATTACTTTTGATACATCCACCGGTTCTTCCGCATACTCCTGCAGTAAATACGCCATCAATGCGATATGCCAGGAATGCTCTGCATCATTTTCCTTGCGTGATGCATCTGAAAGCGGTGTCTGACGTATAATCTTTTTCACTTTATCAATTTCCAGAATGAACTGGAGCTGCTGTTCTAATCTCTCCATCTTATAAGCCTCCATTAAACCTTTTATGAACTAATTTTACTCCATTTTCCTTCTCTTTTCTACTCCAATCCTATCGCTGTCATAAACGAAAAAGAAGAGAAACAGCATCTTCTTAAAAATGCCATTTCTCCTCTTATGTATGTTCTTACACATGTTTTTCTATCTTACAGATCAACTTTACCTGTTGTTTCTCCATTGATTACATAGTAAGCTGCTGAATCTTCTGGTTTCAAGTAAATCTTAACGTCCTTCAGATCACCTACTTTATTCTTGAGAACTTTTGTCCAAACATCTTTTACTTTCTGGAAAATCTCTTTCTCTGTATATTCTTTTCCTGAGAACTGAAGGAACATCTCTGTTTTTACTTCAGCTTTCTTTGTTGTCTTTTTAGCTGTTGTTTTCTTTGCTGCTGTCTTCTTCGCAGGTGCTTTCTCTTCTTTTGCAGGTGCATCAACAAGAACTGCTGCCTTTGTCTCGATTCCTTTTGTTGTGTCTTTCTGAGTTGCAATTGCCTTTGGAGCTGGTTTTGCTTCTACTTTCTTAGGCTCAACTTTTTTTGTCTCAACTTTCTTTGGCTCTTCTTTCTTAGTCTCAACCTTTTTTGGCTCTTCTTTTTTAACTTCCTCTTTTACTGTCTCTGTTGTTTTTGTCTCTTTTATAGAAGATGCTGCTGCCTTTGCTTCTGCCGGTGCTGCTGTCTCTTTCTTTAACGCTGTCTGTTCTGCGGTCTTTAATGCTTTAGCTGCTTTCTGTTCTTTCAATGTTTTTCTTGCCATTACTTGTTCCCTCCTAATAAATATTCAAGTATTCTGACTCGATATCATTTTTGCTACAAGTGCTATTGTAACCCATTTTATGGAAAAGGTCAAAAAAATAACAATAATTCTTCCATTTTCACTTTTTTTCTAAATTTTCTGATTTTTTCTATTCATCTATCAAGTTGACTTTCTTTTTTATTTTTTGAATTTTAGGCTTTACAAATCCTACAATTATTGATATACTATCACTTGTCGAGCGGAAGTGGCGGAATGGCAGACGCGCTAGATTCAGGTTCTAGTGGGAGTTTATCCTGTGAGAGTTCAAGTCTCTTCTTCCGCATCACATGAAGAAATCCTTGGTTCAAGGGTTTCTTTTTTATTATCTAAAATAGTTTTCCCTCATTTCAAATCATTTCTTGACTCATTTTATATATTTTTGATTCACAATCAAGCTATTCCGGCAACTTTCTTGATCCAACATTCAATTGTTTGATTTACAGTCAACATATCACAAACATAATTCTAAGATACAAAGTATAGCCACAGAAGAAAAAAGATGAAACAGACAAAATCTATCCCATCACTTTTCCAATTCAAATCTCTCTTCTATTTTTGTGTGGATTTCCCATGAATCAAAGCTGCCAGAAGAATAATAAATCCCATATTAAAAACAATATAGAACAACGTTCCTCTCATCGTATTATCCATCTGAACAAACGCAGTGTATGTCATCAACACCGGCTGATGTAGTAAATAACATTCCATACTGATATCACCCATTCCCTTGAACAGTTTCATGCTAAATAGCTTTGAAAACAGACCTTGCCCAAGTCCCATAATAATCAGGACAAAGAGATTCGGTAAAAGCCAATAGACCTGCATGCTATATGAATTAACCGGTACCGGCAAGGTAAACAATGCTATCCAGAATATCAATGCAACACCTTCTAAAATTGTAAAAACAATCGCATTGCCATCTGATTTTTTCTCGCTGTTTATACGATACAAACATCTTCCGACACACATTCCCAAGAAATATTCTGCCAGTCTTGACGGCGGGAATGCATACAGATAATATCCCATATCCGCTCTGTTGCTCTCTAATGTTGCCACAATAACAATTAACACAGCCAAACCCACACTTAAGCCTGTGAGTATCGACTTTTCTCTTTTGGTATCGTGTATTTTATCCAACAAATATCGCACCGGCAAGTCAAACAGATATAAAAACAAAATTGTAGATACAAACCATGTAACACCATTATAAAAAAGGTATGGATTCCACCATGACTGAATCATAAGCAGACACTTTATTAAATTCCATCCACCTTCTTTTAACATCATCCAATCTCCCGTATTAATTGCCTGAGGTAAATCAGACTGCAACACGAAATAAATGGTTGTTACGAATAAGATTGGATAAATCTTTTTTATTTTTCTCCATAAATGACATCCTATTGCTTTTAATGTTGGTTTTTGTCTTATGTCGGCCGAAGAATACCCCGAACCAAAACCGGATAATATGAAGAAAAAACTCACCATCGCATAAGCTGCATTTGTAGTGTAAATATGCGGTTCCAAATTACTTCCAAAAGCATGAAAGAGAAATATATATCCGAATGCGATAAATCTTAAGAACTGCAATTGATTCAATCTTTTTGCTTGCATTGTATCCTCCAATGTGTCGTTCTATATTACTTTTCTACATTATTATAATACATAATAATGCGGAATAATATCTTCATAATGTCCATCCGGCATCCGAAAACCACCCGGAATTACACCAAGTTTTGTAAAACCGATCCGTTCATAGAAATGTAATGCATGCGTGTTCGAAGCAACGACCGCATTAAACTGCATTACTCCAAACCCTTTTTCTTTCGCCATGCGTAAACAATCCAACACCAGCTTCTCTCCGATATGCTCCCCTCGGATATCTCTTCTGACTGCATAGCTTGCATTTGCAATATGTCCGCATCTTCCGATATTATTCGGATGTAAAATGTATAAACCAACCACCTCACCGCTGTCGGTATCCTCCGCTATTCCGGTATAAGTCTGCGCTTTAAAAAATGTGTCTCCGGTTTCTTTATTCAAATCTTCTTCCTGTGGAAATGCGATTCCATCATCCACAACCTGATTCCAGATTGTGCAGGCCGCTTCCACGTCTTTTGAAGTATATTCTCTGATTATAATATGCATAATCAATCTCCCCTTTTGTCTTTTTCGCTCATTATACCATGTTTTGACACTTTACGAACCAAAAAAACAATCTGCCACTTCCACAATGTTTTTAAACTCGTAAAAGTGACAGACTGTTTTGAGGATTATTATTTAAGAGTGTTTTTCCTAATTGGTTCTATTTCGGATTATTTCTTTTTCTCATACAAGAACTCTTCCGGAAGGCTTACGTTGAAATCTTTCGCCAAGGAACGGAAGTTATCCGGTGTGATTGTCTGAAGTTTCTTTGGTGTCATAGAAAGAATCTTAACAAGAATCTCAGCGGATTTTTCTACTGTATGAAGCAGACCAAATGTCAGGTCAAAGTCTTCTCCTGAACAGAACATACCATGATGAGCCCAGATAACGACATCATATTTTTTCATCAGCTCTGCAGTCTTAACAGCGATATCTCTTCCACCCGGAACCATCCATCCTACTACCCCGACACCGTCTGGGAATACAACAGGGCACTCTGTTGCTGACTCCCAAAGTTCTCTTGTAAATACCTGATCATCCAATGGGAGAACAAATGTCAGTGCAATTGTATTTGTTGTGTGTGCATGGTAGATAACACGATGTTTTCCGTTTGTCAGTTTCTTCTTGACTTCGTGATTCATCAGATGAGTTGGAAGCTCACTTGTTGGTCTTCCTCCTTCAACCAATCCCCAACGAATTCTGTAGTTCACTCCTGCCTCATCCAGCTCGATGATTGCAAGACATACTTCCGGGTCTACAATAATGTTTCTGAAGTATTTTCCGCTTCCTGTTACAAGGAAGAATTCTCCTGCCAGTCCCGGTACTTCTGTTCCGATTGCTGTCCATTCTCCCGGTGCGTTCAAACGAGGTCTGATCATCTCAACTTCTTCCGGTTTCAGACGATAACTTAAGTTTCCACCATTTCTCTCATGCCATCCCTGAAGATAACCATCGTTTGCCATTTTAATAAAGTCCTGTACAAATTTTGAATCTAAAATTTTCATAGTACCTGTTCCTCCTTGTATTTATGCAACCACTTTTTGTTTTGTTGTTGTTTAATGTGGTTTATTTTATTTTTCTTTGTTGTTTTATGTGGTTTATGTTTGTATTATATATTGTTTTATGTGGTTTGTAAATACTTTCTTCTAAAAAAGTCTTACAAATCCACATATAGCATTTGTGGTTTCTTTAGTAATTTGTACAAAAATACTGTATGAAATTTTTTACCGCTATCGAAGTGTAGTTTTGTTTCAGAAGTAAAATGTAGAAGGTTCTCTCGGCACATTCATAATTTAATTTGTAAAATTTTAATCTAGGCTGTGAATACATAACCCAATGCCAGTCTATAAAGATGATATTTCTATAAACAGTGATGGGATTCCTTTATGTCCTAATGGATTTTCTATGAAACAAGCCGCTGTTGAACCAAGAAAAGGACGTATCAAATATCGCTGTCCTAAAATCTCTTACAAAGGCGGTACCCCTCACTGTACTTGTGATGAGCCTTGTTCTGATGCAAAGTATGGTAGAAATGTTCACCTTGTATTAAAGGATAATCCAAGGCTCTTCAATACTCCTCCTCGTGGCAGTGAGGAATGGAAACTGGAATATAATGCAAGAACCTCTGCGGAACGTTGTAACAAACGTGAAAATGTAAACCAATCTTTGCAAAAAGAACTATCCTGGTTCAGAGAAATTATTTTCTGATCAGGATAGTCCTTTTTATGTTTTCTTTCTACATAAATGTTCCACCGGAACCGCCACCCGGAGATATTGGCATATAGCAGCATCCTCCGCCGCAACACAGATTACACAGTGCTGTGGCAATACAAGCTTTCATACAGGCATCACCGGTTCCCACCGGATATCCATACATGCTCTGGCGTTGTTGATACCAGCCGCCTCCACCTTGCAGGCGTTGCAACAACATCTGGTACTGCAGATTATTCGGCTCCAACTCAACTGCCTTTTTGGCATGCTCTAATGCAGTCACATTATTTCCACTTCCAGAATGTGCCGATGCACTGTAAAAATACCACAATGCTCCACGTTCTTTGATTCCTTCCAATACATTCAAAGCCTCCGAATAATGCCCACTCTGAATATAGTTTGCCGCTGCACGAAGATGCATCTCTGTCTCTGACTCACCTGAAGCACCGGCTCCACCTTGATTGCCCTGATACGCTCCGCCAAACGGGTTGCCATACATACCGCCAAACGGGTCCCCGTATGTATTGCCAAACGGACTCCCATTCCCATATGAACCACTACCGGAGTATCCTCTTGCACGTTCATCCATAATCTGCTGATATGCCTGCTGCACTTCTTTAAACTTGGCCTCTGCTTCATCTTTATTTGGATTATTAATATTGGCATCCGGATGATACTTTCTGCTCAGTGCACGATATGCCTTTTTTATCTCATCTTCCGACGCATCTCTCGATACCCCCAGTACCTGATATGGATTTGTCATCTCTCTTCTCCGTTTCTATCGCATTTGTAACTCATTATACCATAATTTCAGAAAACGGCACCAATAATCTTTGGCACCGTTTTCACCGCTTTCATTTCTATTTACTTATCCATGTCAACTCTTCTTGATAAACGTTGTTCCACACTTCGGGCATCGCACTTCAATCTTGCCTTTTCCTTTCGGAATACGAATCTTCTGCTTACAGCTCGGACATTTATAAATATGATATACTTTTCTCTGCTTCATCATCTCTTTCTGCTTATAGAAAAAGCAACGAAGTTTATATGTCTTTGCGAGATATTTTTGATTCTCTGCATAACGTTTTGTTATATTCTTTGAGAATATGCGAAAATAGCAATAAATGATTGCAGCCCATCCAAGGATATACAATACACTTCCCGCAGCCTTTCCTCCAAAAAATCCTGCCAGTATCACGGCAACCAAACCGACTCCGAGCAAGCACTTCGACATTGCATCCACACCATATCGTCCTTGTAAAAACCGCATCCATTTATCTTTCATGATTCCAACCTCGCTTTCTTACACACAGAAAGATTCATTATTACTGCTCACAGTACCGATGACCGATAACAATTTATTCCTGTGAACAGTAATTTTCCTCTTTTTCTGACCAAAAGTCAATAAATTCTTTCTAAAATGTTTCTAAAAACTTCTCAGCCACACACGTCAGAAACTATATGCCGCTTATCTTCCTCTAATAAACCGCATATTTTCTTAATCTTCTACATTCAAAATATTATTACAAATCTCAGTTGATATCAGATAGACAATTCTGGAATCATTGATCATCACATAACGATTTCCGTTTCCATCTTCTTTACCGATATAAAGTGTCAGCACGTTGTCTTTTTTGTTTTCAGTATAAGTTACCTCCACTGTAATTCTGGAATTTTCATCCAATCCATACTCCGACAAGTGTTCGTCATCTACCGAATAATCCGCGGCATTATTCAGACTTACCACACCAAGACCTCCGGCTACTGCTGCAATGTTCTCGGTATCGTCATCATTTTCCGAATCATATGTGGTTGTCTGTCCATTCTGTGTGATCACTTCTTTTTTCAGATTCCCGCTTCCAATAGACGGATAATCATCCAGCTTTGCCATCTCATCCAGACTATACTGTAAATCCTGCAATACTTCACTGTTTACAGTATATACTTTTTCTGTATCATCCACCGTCACATAATATGAATCATCACCGGTATCATTTCCAAAATAAACGGAAGTTTTATTGCCGTCTGTATCTGTCAACTGAATACGATAGGTTGGATTATCCAGACCATAGTCCGAAAGTGCATCACCATCGTCCAGTTTTCTCTCCGCTTTCAGCTTACCGAATGTATCTGCTATCTGCTCCGGATAAGTCTCATCCAACGGGAAATCCGGGTCTTTTACATAGACCCAGTTTCCATCCTGTTTTTCAAATGTCTTTGTTCCATCTCCGACATCATAATTTATCACCGATACATCATCCATATCTGTCACATAAATTGTAGAAGCTTCCTTTTCTTCTTTTGCTTTCTTCTCCTGATGCTTTGTCATTACCTGAATTCCAAAATACGCGATCACAAGCACCAAAAGCACACCAATCAACAGAAGCATCTGCTTTTTCTTTTTATTCATCTACCAGACCATTCCTTCTTATTTATTCTGATTCAAGAACCGCATAACGCTACATTCATTATGCCTTTCTTCTGCGATACCACACTGAGAATCCGCCAATAAGCAGCACAATCGGAACACCAAAGATAACCAACAGACTCAAAAGTCCGGAATGCTGTACGGTATTATACTCTACGGAAAGACTCTTTGGCTCAATGGATATATTTTTCACTCCATCAAAGTTCGCTGTCACTGCATTCATAAACAATGTTGTATTTTCCAATGTGGTAAATGTATCTGTAAGCTGAGCATCAATCATACTTGCGGAAGCAATTACCGTCAGACGACTTTCCAGATTTTCGCTATCAGTACTTGCATCCGTACTACTGTCATCCGCATTGTCTTTGCCGTCCGTACTGTCATCCGTACTATCTTTGCTGTCGCTGTCATCTGTGCTGATACTTTCTGTCGCAACCGCACCCAATGTGTAGCTTCCTTCCGTCTGGTTCTCTTCCGTTACCGCATATGCATTGTTTGTCGTAGACATAAATGCATTTACAGAAATCGTGTCTCTCGCAGGATCGCTCAATTCCAAACCATGTGTATTCACCAAGAGAACCATCTGTGAAGAGATTCCATTTGCCAGATCCCCGGATACCGACAATTGTGGGAAGAGATAATATGCATTTCCCTGATAGCAGCGTTTTGGATCTGCAATATAACCATTCGCTTCTTTCATGCCATAATCTGATAAGATTCCCATCAGATTCGGCAGTTCATCAGAAGTTGTATCTCCAAGAATCAACATCACTTTTCCGCCCGCCTGCAGATACTTCTTCACAACATCTGTCTCTTCCTGTGACAGATCATTGGTCGGTGCATACATCATAAGTAAATCACAATCATTCGGAATCTCTGTATTCATCATCAGATTTAATTCTTCTACATTATAATTGTTCTTCTTCATCAAATCTGAAATCGTTGTAGAGAATGTAGACTCTCCATGTCCGGTCGTACGATAAATCGTCTGAGTTGCATCACTTGTCACATAATTGATCGCACTGGTCAACTGACCCTCTCCGTCAAATTCGGACTCGGATGCACTTCCTGTATAATAATAAGACGACATATCCTGCACGATAATGTCACTGAAAGATACCGTCGTGCTCTTTCCCGTATCTTTACATGTTACAACGATTGTATCTTTCTCTGCATTGTTCTCTGTCAGTGCAGACGGATGTAATACCGGGTCAATCCATTTTACAGAAACATTTTTAGAAAGACCTGCATACTTACTTAAGAATGTTGTAATTCGATCGTCCGTCTCATCCTTCACTGCCAGTACGGTCAATGTGACTTTACTGTCCAGATTCTTCAATAAATCTTTACTTGTGTCACTGATTTCATATATTTTCGTACTGCTTACATCAATATTACGATATTTTTCAGGCAACTGTCCGATGATCATATTCGCAACCACCACAATGGCGATCACAATGGCTGTTACTCCGATACTAAATGAACCTTGTTTTGTTCCTGTTGTCTGAAATAATTTCTTAATCTTTTCCACAGCCTGAACCTCCTAACTCCAACGTCTCTTCTGAATTGCCTGTATTGTCAGGACAATGAATATTACAATCACCGACAAATACAAAACGATTCCTGTAATGTCCACGATATGATTGTTGGTAATATCCGTAAATACGTCCGCCAATGCAAGTTTTCCGAGTATCTTTGTCAACAGGTTCTCAAACAAACTAGATTTCACGATGTATGTAACTACACTCGCCACAACACCGATAACTTCCAATATCATACTCAACAGCCAGTTGCCTGTCATATGGTAAATGTATGCGATCAGGATTGTAAACAGGACAATCAGACCGATCAATGAGC
Organism: Schaedlerella sp.; assembly: GCA_052272205.1. Classification (GTDB taxonomy): domain Bacteria; phylum Bacillota; class Clostridia; order Lachnospirales; family Lachnospiraceae; genus Schaedlerella. The sequence continues at coordinate 25,487 of DAVZKO010000006.1, forward strand.
CAATAGCGGAAGATGGCAGAAAGCCAATAATTCCGTTCCACAAATACAACACTAACAGTAAGCCGAATGTTGTGATAAATGCAATCATCTGGCTCTCCGTCAACGCTGACATGAACATTCCGATTGCCACATAAACACAGCCAAGCAGGAAAAAGACTCCGATTGAAATATAATCGGTCTTTAAATATGCGGTTCCGTTCAGCTTAATCAGAAGTGGGAACAGACAGAAAATAAGGTTTGGAATTGCCACAACCGAAATCATTGCCAGATATTTTCCCATTACTACTTTCGTCAGGCTCACCGGTGCAGTCAACAACAACTGGTCGGTCTTATTCTTCCGCTCTTCTGCAAAACTTCTCATTGTAATCAACGGAATTCCCACGATAAATACAATCAACGAACCGGACAATGTATATGAGAAGTAAGGATATCCTGCATTGATATTGTATGCGGTAAAATAAATTCCGGTAAATACTACGAGAAATGCAACAAACACACATCCCACCATTGACTGGAAATAAGATTTGAATTCTCTTTTATAAATTGCCAGCATTGCTTGATTCCTCCTTCTGTGTCAGTTCCATAAAGATGTCTTCCAGACTTGCTTTTGCTGTCTTAAGTTCCAGCAACGGGCACTTCTCTTCCGCAAATGCATAGAATACCGCTTCTCTGATATCTGCACCATTTTTTGTCTCGATTTTTGCTCTCGTAAGATTCTCACTCTCTACATGAAGTTCTATTGAATCAATGTCATCAATCGTTGACAAAATCACACGTACTGTATCAGGCGCAGCCTTCGCTTCAATCTCCAGACTGGAAGCTCCGTTTCTCAACAGTTCCAGATTCTCCGGTGTATCACTTGCCACAAGTTTTCCTTTGGAAATAATCAGAATATAATCACACACTTCTCTTACTTCCGCCAGAATATGTGAACTTAAGATTACCGTATGTTTCTTAGACAAATTGCGAATCAACTCACGGATTTCCACAATCTGTTTTGGGTCCAGACCTACTGTCGGCTCATCCAGAATGATAATCTCCGGGAATCCTAAGATTGCCTGTGCCAGTCCGACTCTCTGTCTGTAACCTTTGGACAGATTCTTAATCAGACGTGGAGCAACCTCCTGCAGTCTTGTCAGCTTCATCACCTCATCTATCTCGGATTGTCTCTTCTCTTTTGGCAATTTCTTCAACTCCGCCGCAAATTCCAAATACTCCTGTACTGTCATATCCATATACAGTGGTGGAAGCTCCGGCAGATACCCGATGTGCTTCTTCGCCTCTTCCGGCTCTTTCAAAATATCATGTCCATTGATCAAGACCGTTCCTTCTGTTGCGCCCAGATATCCGGTCATGATATTCATCGTTGTGGACTTTCCGGCTCCGTTCGGTCCCAAAAATCCATAGATTTTACCGGGCTCCAGAGTGAAGTCCAGATGGTCTACGGCTAGATGGTTTCCGTATTTTTTCACTAAATCTTTTACCTCTATCAATGCTTTACCTCCCTAATTTATCAGACTGATAAAAAGGTATCAAAATTTTGTGAACGTTCTGTGTTGGAAATGTGAGGATGTTTTGAAGAAAATTTCCATCTATAAAATAAGAAAGAATGGTTCCGCGAACGCTCTTTTCGCCCAAACCATTCTTTCTTGTCTTCATTCATCTTTCTAAAAATTCCACTTTGTCCGGCTGCCATGCTCTGTTTTCTTCACCTGTAACTGCCAGTCTACTTCTTCTTTCAATTCATTCACATGCGAGATGATTCCAACCAAAGTCCGCTCTCCCGCCAGTTCTTTCAGTATCTGGACCGCCCGCTCTCTCGCTTCATCGTCCAGTGAACCGAATCCTTCATCCACAAACATTGTCTCAAGACGAACTGCTCCGACTGTATTCTGGATGATATCCGACAGTCCCAATGCCATAGACAGCGCCGCCATAAAGGATTCCCCACCCGACAAGGTTTTGACATCTCTGGTCGTTCCACTCACCATATGGTATACATCCAAATCCAGTCCTGCTTCTCCTCGACTGCTTAGATTCTTCACTTCTCTGCATTGCAAAATGAATTCATTGGATGTCATTTTTACCAGCCGCCGATTTGCCGCCGCTATAATCTGTTTGAAATATTTGCGTTGAACAAACGTTTCGAAATCCAACTTCGCACTTCCGGCAAGATTCCCATTTGCCGTACGACTTAGATTACCAACCATCTCATATTGTTTCTGAAGTGCACCGGAGTTTTCCGCGTAGAGCTTCAATTTTTTCCGTGCATCTTTATTCTTATTCTGCACACTGTGTCTTGCCAGATGTTTGGCTTTCCATTCTTTCCATTCAGCCTGATATATGGCCGCCTGTTCCTGTTCTTCCTTTACATCGACCTGCTGTTTCGATGCAGTCTGTTCCTGCAAAGTCTGTATCATGGTCTGAACACGCACAACATCTTGTTCATACCGGTGTACTTCCTTTTCTCTCTGCTCTATCTTTGGAATTTCCAGTTTTGCCTGCTCATAATGTTCTATATTGTCAAACTTCTGCGCTTCCAGCACCTGCTCCCACATGTTTGTCTGCTCAGCAATTGCCAGCTTAAGTTCTGCACTTTGTTGCTCTCTGCTCTCTAAAAGTCCCTGCTTATGCGTTCTTTCTTCCGCGAATTTCTGCGTTTCCTCCTGTGCCTCCTCATAATTCCTCTGTAAAAATGCTTTGTCTTGTTGTAACCGTTTCAACTCCTGTCTGACACGTTCTTCACTCCACACCTGCATCAATTGTTCTGCCGCACTGTCCGAGAGCATCGCTTGTTCTGTATCGCAATCCTGCATCTGCAACGCTTCCATAAGTTGTGCATATTCCGACTTCAATTCGCTCTGAATCCGCTGGAATCCATCGGCTGCCTCTGAGCGTTTTTCCTCTGCTTTGTCACGCTCTTTTTTCGCTTCCTCTACCTGCTGCTGATTCGGAGCATACTGACTTACCGTCGCAGGATGTGGATGTGACACCGCACCACATACCGGACACGGCCTTCCCTCTTCCAGTGTTTCTGCCAAGATTCCGGCTTGTTCTTCAAAAAATCGCTGATACAGATTCTCGTACTTTTCCGATGCAAGCCTGCTGTTCTCCATACAAGTTTGTAACACTGCGACCGCTTGTCTCTTCCGGCCTTCCAGTTTTCGAATCTGTTCATAATGCGGTAATACATTCGACAGACGAATCATCTGCTCCTGAAGCGGTACATTTTTCTCTTCCCATTCCTGCTTTGCCTTTACATAAACTTCCTTTAATCGTACTTCTTTCTTCGCAGCATCAACCATCCAGTCCCGCAATTCCTTCACAACCTGATTTGCTTTCGCATATTCTGCCTTTGTCCGCTGCAACCTCTGCTCTTCCGCCACAACCTTCTGTGCACGTCTGCTCTCCTCTGCCTGTCTTCGGAGCAAGGTAATTTCTTCCTCTTTTTGCTGCAATTCTATCTCACTTTGCTTTGCTTTATAAAGTGATGCAAAAAGCGCGTTGATTTCTTCCTGTCTTTGAATCCGCAAATTCAACGTCTCCATTTTCTTCTGCAATTCACTCGTCTGCTTCTCCGATTCTTTCTCCCAGCCTTTTCCGATATCTACAATCTGATTCAGACAATTCAGGACCTCTTCCAACGGCGGCACATCCAATCTGCATAATGCGGTCCATGCTTTTTCCACTTCTGCTGTCTCTAATTCTTCCGGACAATCCGGAATCTCCACCCGTTCCATTTCTCTTAATACATCTTTTCGTGTCTCTTCCAACTGGATATAGAGCTGTTTTGCCCGTTCTTTTAAGGCTTCTTCTATCTGCCAGTATATCTTCGTCTGAAATATTTTGGAAAAGATCAACTTCCGCTCTTTGGATTCTGCATGTAACAGCTTTAAGAACTCTCCCTGTGCAATCATGGCAACCTGCATGAACTGATTCACATCCAGCCCCATAATTTCTTCTATTTTGGCATCAATTTCCCGCTTCTTTCCTTTGAATTCTTTTCCATCCGGTAAAATCAGACTCACCTTGGAAGTTTCTTTCACATATCTCGGAGAACCATCTGCCATACGCCGTTTGCCAAGTCTTTGATATTCCGGATTCCTGCGGATCACGTAGCTCTGCTCCCGATAGGAAAATGTAAATTCCACATACGTCTCTACATCATCTTCCGCATACTGACTCCGCATCATATTGCCATCACGTTTCCCACCGCTTGTTTTGTCATACAACGCATAGGTAATCGCATCGAATATCGTCGTCTTGCCTGAACCGGTATCTCCACTGATTAGAAAAAGCCCGGTATTCAATTTTGAAAAATCAATCACTTCCAAGCCTGCATACGAACCGAATGCCGACATCACTAATTTGATTGGCTTCATAATTCTAATCTCCTACTTCTTCCAGCACTTCCATAAGCACTGCCTGTTCTTCTTCCTTCATCGGTCTTCCCTGCATCTCTTCGAAGAATTCCCCAAATGAAGTCAATGGATCTGTGACCAGCAGCTCTGTCTCAAACTCTTCCAATTTCTTTCTGGTTCTTGTATTGTCCATACGCACTTCCAGAATATGCGAATACACCCTCTCCAACTGCTCTTTTGGTTTGTAAGGATCCACCTCATCCGTCAATGTCACACTGATATAGTCATCCTGACTCTCCGCTTTGGCCTGTTCGATGATCTCCGATAATTCTCCACGTACTTTCCGTACATCACGAAGCGGATGTAACGGAAGTTTTTCAACTTGTACCGGTTCCCCTTTTTTACTTAATGTAATCAGATGCAGTGCCTTCTTCTGATTCGCCTCACTGACAGAATATTTTAACAACGTTCCACTGTATCTTACATGCTCCGCTCCGGCTTTTTGTGCTCCGTGTAAATGTCCCAGCGCCACATAATCAAACGGTTGCACGCAAGAACTGTCAATCAAATCCAGTCCCCCAACCGATGTTGTCTCTGAATCTGCACGTTCCATCGTTTGTCCAACTCCTGCATAAAACTGATGCGATATCAGAACATTTCGCCTATTCCAGTCTATCTCTTCTCTAGCCAAAAGCTTCTTTACCGCATCTTCATAACTGTCCGGTATCTGATTATCAAATACGCCTCTGACATAGCCCGGTTTTAAGAACGGAAGGAAATAGAAATCCACCTTTCCTTCCTCATCTTGCAATGTCAGTTTTTTCAAATATTCCGTTTCGTCCTCCGGTGCATTTCCTGCAATATAAATCTGCTGCCGTTTCAATATCTGACTGGCATAATCAAGACGCTCTGCAGAATCATGGTTTCCCGCAATCATCAGAATCGGAATCGCAGGCTCTATCCCGGAAAGTGCGGTTAAGAATTCATCAAAAATCGTCACCGCTTCCGCAGATGGAACGGATTTGTCATAAATATCTCCTGCGATGACAATGGCATCCGGTCTTAACTTCTCCGCATAAGACACAACCTCCTGCAAAATGTGTTTCTGGTCATCTTTTAAATTGTAAGAATGAAGCTGCTTTCCGATATGCAAGTCGGATAAATGAAAAAATCTCATAAATTTAACCCCCGATAACGATTGAGGCATGCAAAGATTTCCTGTCTTCTCGGCATTGCAAGGTTGGCAACACTGGAATTGCTCTCACACAAACTCGCAAGGCCTTCTCTTCTCATCTTCTCTTCCAGTTGATTCACGACTTCCTGAACCGTATCTTTTCCTTTAAACAAATGTTTCTCCGCATATCTCACACAGTATCCAAGTGCACTGACCTGTTCGGTATCTGTAAGCTGCTCCACATAACGCAAATCGATATTCTCGCGGTTAATCTGAACCATCTCTTTGCCCATCGTTTTCATCTTGATCCGGTCATTTGGCTTAAATCCTCTTCCCTGTCTCGGACATCTGTCAAACACCGGTTTGTCTGCTTCCTGTTCCATGCCACTCATAGCCGGGAAGTCCTGTGCTGCCGTTTTCGCCAAATTGCTAATCTCTTTCGGCTCGTACTTGTCCATCTGCACAATGGTATCGGCAATGTGAAAATACGCTCCGGAACTTCCCGCTACAATTACGGTAGACATTCCGTAATTTCGATACAACTCCCGAATCCGGTCAATAAATGGTGTGATTGGCTCCATATCGCGGTGAATCACTCGTTGCATCAGTTCATCACGAATCATAAAATTCGTTGCGCTGGTATCCTCGTCAATCAGCATCACACTTGCACCTGCCTCCATGCTTTCTATCACATTTGCCGCCTGAGAGGTACTTCCGCTGGCATCTTCCGTACAGAATCCTTTCGTATCCTTACCATTTGGAAGATCGTTAATAAACATCGAAATATCCGTTTTCTTGATGCTTCTTCCGTCCTCCGCACGGATCTTCATCGCATCGGCTTCTGTGATTACATATTCTCTTCCGTCCCCCTGGATGTGATTGTATACACCAAGCTCCAGAGCCTTCAAAAGGGTCGATTTTCCATGATACCCCCCGCCGACAATGAGCGTAATCCCTCTTTTGATTCCCATTCCACTTAGTTTTCCCTTATGCGGCAGCTCCATCGTCACTTCCATCTCTTTCGGTGACCGAAATGACACCGCATCTTTCATCGGTTTGTCCGATACACCGGATTCTCGTGGCAGGATTGCCCCATTTGCCACAAATGCGATCAATTCTTGCTTCTTCAATTCCTCGCGAATGTACTGCTGATCTTCTGCCAAATCGATTACATTTCTTACATGTTTTTTATTACAATTTTTATAAAACAGACTCTGTGCTACACAATCCGGAAGGAACTCAAACAATATCTTTTCCAGTTCCCGCGCATTGATGGTACGTCCATTCGCCGGAAATCCAACTTCCAATCGAAGCTTCACATCTCCTGTTTTTGGATTCATTTCACAGGCGGTACGCTCCAGCACTTCCTGTCCACACTTGCTGACCGATATCAGGCCACTTTTTCCTGACCCTTTCGCACGAAATGCATACTTTTGAATTGCTCTTCCAAACTGTCGTGTCAACTCATCCTGCAGTGCGATCCGTTGATGTCTGTCCTGATACAACTCTGCCGGGAACCCTGCTGTGCTACCCTTTACCTGCACGCTCACCTTCGATGGTGACGCAAACGGATCGCCCTGGACATGATCTATGGAAAGTATATATCCCGGAAACTGATACTGACCTTTCGTATCTTTGTATGCCGGATACCCCTTATGATCAATTCGATTTAGTAACTGTTTTAATTCCGCTGCTGACTGCATGTTCTATTCTTTCCTCCATTCTGTCATTTTGTTTCTGTGTATGTAAGGAGTAGCATTCACAATTCTCATGCAAATACTACTCCTTCTTGTCTCTTGTCTCCTATGCTTTCTCGATCAATACTTTCATAATCCCACCGCAGACCATACCTTCTTCCTCTGCGACTTCCCCGGTCATATCGATATGCTGGAGCAGATATCCCCCGTCCTGGATAGTTTGTCTTGCAATCTGAGAAATGCCCGCCTCCGCGCATCCTCCACCAATCGTGCCTTCGATTGTCCCATCTTCATATACGATCATCTTCGCACCTGATTTTCTCGGTGTAGAGCCTTTGGTCAGAATAATTGTCACGATTGCCTTGCCCTGATTCTTTCTTTTCTCATCCGGGTGTGCCAGACGCTCCATCACCCTCATATCTACATCCGATGGCATAGCTTTATCTGTGCGATGCTCCATACGTTTCACCTGAATAATCTCTGCCAGAATCGCAATGGCAATCTCTTCCGGACTGACCGCCCCAATGTTCAATCCTATCGGTGTGTGGATAAAGTCCAGCCATTCCCGATCGATTCCATCCTCTTCATGCAGTTGTTCCTTCAATTGTTTCACACGCCGTCTGGAACCAATCATCCCCAAATAGGCACTTTTCTTCTGCTTGTACAGTGCTTTCAGACAGGCCCCATCATGTCTGTGTCCACGTGTCAGAATCGCAATATAATCATGCTCACTGATTTTCAATTTTTCGACTGCACTTGCAAATCCCTCACACAATACTTCCGAAGCCCACGGAAAACGAACCGTATTGGCAAAGGATGGTCGGTCATCGACAACACATACCTGAAATCCGGTTTTGGCAGCAAATTCTGCCAACGCCAATCCCACATGTCCCCCACCCAGAACAATCAATCTTTCCTCTCTGCAAAATGGTTCGATAAAATATTGTTTATCCCCCTCTTCTACCAGACGCGGTTCTCCCTCCATCTTCGCTTCTTCGACCGCCTCTTTGACTGCTTCACTCTCTTTGTCATTCTGGAATATGGATTTCGTCAATGACTCTCCCAATTCTGTGATCAGAGCCGTACTTCCGTTTTGCTCTGTTTCTTCTAATAATTTCTGATATAACTCCATATCATTTCCTCCGTTTAATCATCACTATCTTCCATTATAACAGAATCCAGCCCATTTTGTCTGAAAAAAAGAAAAGCGGATTCCATTTCCGGAATCCACTTTTCTCTTATCTTCATCAGAATATATCTGGTGATTTATTCTCTTCATTTATGTATTAAACCTCGAAAATCAAATCTCCGTAAGAAGGCATTGGCCAAGCTTCTTTGTCTACAATCATCTCCAGTTTATCTACCGGTGCACGAAGTACTGCCATAGCAGGAATAACATCGGAGTGATAGTATGTTGCCTGTACTTCTCCTTCTTCTTTTTCTGCTGCTTCCTCAGTTACTTTTTCAAGTGCAAGAAGTGCATCTTTTGTTTCTTTTAACAGTGCTGATACTTCTGTCAGTGCCTCAGCCTGGACTTCAGCATCTGCTCCAGCTTCTTTTACAGCGATCACTGTATCTGCGAGCTGTTTTGTATATTTCATAACTGCAGGAATGAACTGTTTGCTTGCCATATCAATCATTGTACGAGCCTCGATATTGATTGCTTTCGCATATGCTTCATATTCAATCTCAGCACGAGATTCCAATTCAGGTTTTGTAAATACATTGAATCTCTCGAACAATGCCACTGCTTTATCTGTTGTAATTGCAGGAATTGCCTCAACCATAGACTTAATGTTTGGAAGTCCACGTTTCTCAGCTTCTGCTACCCACTCATCAGAGTAACCATTTCCATTAAATACAACTTTGTCACTTTCGATCATGTATTCTTTGATCAGGTCATGTACTGCAAGATCAAAGTCATCTGCTTTCTCAAGAACGTCACAAGCATCTGCAAATGCTTCTGCAACGATTGTGTTCAGTACGATGTTTGCATTTGCAATAGAATCACGAGAACCAACCATACGGAACTCGAATTTGTTTCCGGTAAATGCAAATGGTGATGTTCTGTTTCTGTCTGTTGCATCTTTTGAAAGGTCTGGAAGTGTAGCAACACCTGTCTCAAGTTTACCACCTTTCAAGCTGTGTGTAGCTGTACCTGTGCTGATCAACTGCTGTCTTACATCCTCAAGCTGTTCTCCAAGGAATACAGAGATGATTGCCGGTGGTGCCTCATTGGCTCCAAGTCTGTGATCATTACCAGGATCGGCTGCGGACTGACGAAGCAGATCTGCATGTTTATTAACTGCTTTTAAGATGCAGGCAAGTACAAGTAAGAACTGTGTATTCTCGTGAGGTGTCTTACCTGGCTCTAACATGTTGATTCCATCATCTGTTGTGATTGACCAGTTGTTATGTTTTCCTGAACCATTGACTCCTGCAAATGGTTTCTCATGAAGCAGACACTTCATACCATGCTGGCATGCAACTCTCTTCAAAGTCTGCATAATAATCTGGTTGTGGTCTACTGCGATGTTCGCCTCTGCATAGATTGGAGCAAGTTCGTGCTGAGCAGGTGCAACTTCATTGTGCTGTGTCTTAGCTGATACACCAACTTTCCAGAGTTCGATATTGACATCTTTCATGAAGGATGCAATTCTCTGACGGATTGTTCCAAAATAGTGATCATCTAACTCCTGTCCTTTTGGAGGCATTGCACCGAACAATGTACGTCCTGTGTAGATCAAGTCTTTTCTCTGCATGAATTTCTCTGCATCAACCAGGAAGTATTCCTGCTCTGGTCCAACAGATGGAGTTACTTTTTTAGATGTTGTATTTCCAAATAAACGAAGAAGTCTGAGTGACTGTGTATTGATAGCTTCCATTGATCTCAGAAGTGGAGTCTTCTGGTCAAGAGCCTCTCCTGTGTAGGAACAAAAAGCAGTTGGGATACAAAGTGTAGCTCCTGCTGCGTCCTCTCTTACAAATGCTGGTGATGTACAATCCCATGCTGTATATCCTCTTGCTTCAAATGTAGCACGAAGACCACCTGATGGGAATGAAGATGCATCCGGCTCTCCTTTGATCAATTCTTTTCCTGAAAAGCTCATCAGTACTTTTCCACTTGGCAGTGGAGCTGAAATGAAGGAATCATGTTTCTCTGCTGTCACACCTGTCAATGGTAAGAACCAGTGTGTATAATGTGTTGCACCTTTCTCGATTGCCCATTCTTTCATCTCATGAGCAATGACATCTGCTGTCTCAAGATCCAGTTCTTTCCCTTCTTCAATTGTCTTTTTCAAGTTTTTATAAACTTTTTTTGGTAAACGTTCCTGCATGACCGTATCATTAAATACGTTCTCTCCAAAAATGTCAGCCACGTTAAATAATTCTGTACTCATTGTTCTTCTCCTTTTTTCCAAAATTCTTATATTATGAAAAATGGGCACTCCAAGTAACCTTGGAACGCCCTTGTTTCATTTCTTGCTTACAATATAACTCAAACCCTTTTAAAAGGCAAGTATTAATTTGGTCTGCAATCAAATTTCATTCATTTTTTCTTATATTTCTGTCTTTTTTGTGAAAACTCTGTACATTTTTACGATTCTACTGATTTTTTCAAAATTCCAAGTAAAACTGCTCCTACAACAGTTCCTGCAACAAGTGCTACAACATACATGATCGGATTACCGACAACCGGGAATACGAAGATTCCACCATGTGGTGCCATCAATGTACAGTTAAATGCCATAGACAATGCGCCTGCCAGTGCCGAACCTACGATACAAGCCGGAAGTACATGCAACGGGTCAGATGCTGCAAATGGAATTGCACCCTCTGTGATAAATGATAATCCCATTACGAAGTTTGTCGGTCCTGATTTACGCTCTTCTACTGTAAATTTGTTCTTGAAGAGAATTGTTGCCAGTGCGATCGTACATGGTGCTACCATTCCGGCTACCATAACGGCTGCCATAATATTGTAGTTGCCTGCTGCGATAGATGCTGTACCAAATACATAGGCAGCTTTGTTGAACGGGCCGCCCATGTCGATTGACATCATACCGCCGAGGATTGCACCAAGAAGAATTGCATTGACACCGCTCAAACTTCCCAGTCCATTGTTCAGTCCTGTGTTAATTACACCAACGATTGGCTCAATAATAAATGTCATACTCAATCCCATCAGCAATACGCCGAATACTGGATATAACAATACCGGTTTGATACCTTCCAGAGAATCCGGTAATTTCTCACATAATTTCTTGATCAAGTTTACAATGTATCCTGCAAGGAATCCTGCCGCCAAAGCTCCAAGGAATCCGGAAGTTCCGTTCGCTGCAATTGCACCGCCTACAAAACCAGCTACCAGTCCCGGTCTGTCTGCAATACTCATTGCGATAAATCCAGCAAGAATTGGAAGCATGAATCCGAATGCTACACCACCGATGGACTTAAATGCTGCCGCTACCGGTGTGATGGTACCAAAGTTTGCTCGCTCTGCCGCACTCAGTGCATTCAAATCTATACACAATCCATCAATCAGGAATGCAATTGCGATCAAGATACCGCCACCTACAACGAATGCGAGCATGTGAGATACACCATTCATCAGATGTTTGTAAAGTGTGTGTCCGACTCCGCCGCTCATTGACTGTGAGTTTGACTTCTTCGCCGGAGCTGCTGCCTTATAAATCTCAGCCTTGCCTTCTACAATCATGTCGATCAGTTCATCTGCTTTATTGATTCCATGAGATACCTGACACTCGATCAATGGTTTTCCGTCAAATCGATCCATCGGTACATTCGTATCTGCTGCAACGATGATTCCGTCTGCTGCCTGAATCTCTTCATCTGTCAGCACATTTTTTGCTCCTCCGGAACCTCTTGTCTCAACCTTTACAAGATAACCTTTATTTTTGGCTGCTTTCTCGATACTCTCTGCCGCCATGTAAGTATGTGCAATACCGGTCGGGCATGCTGTTACCGCAAGAATCAGTTTCTGATTGTCTTTTGCTTTGTCTGCTGCCAAATCGGTCTCTGCTGCCGCCTTTTCTTTTGCTGCATCCGCATCGTCTTTTTCTGTCTCTGCCGCATCGATAATCTCAAGGAATTCTTCTACGGATTTGGCTCCGCGAAGAGATGCTGTAAATGCATCATCCATCAACATCATAGACAGCTTACTTAAGATTGTAATGTGTACGTTTCCCGCTCCTTCCGGTGCTGCAATCAGGAAAATCAAGTTAACCGGTTCATCATCCAGTGCCTCATATTCAACACCTGCCGGCAATACCATCGCTGCCAGTCCCGGTTTGCTTACACCTGCACATCTTCCGTGAGGGATTGCAATTCCATCTCCAACTCCTGTTGTTCCTTCTTCTTCTCTTGCAAATACAGCCGCAAGGTAATTGTCTTTATCTGATACCTTTCCACTCTTTGCCATCAGATCAACCATCTGATTTAACACGTCTTTTTTGTCTGTTGCCGCTCCATTCAGACAAATACTTTCCGGTGCAAGTAAATCTCGAATTCTCATAATCGAAACCTCCCTATTCCTTTTATAATATATTTAAAATAGCTTCCACTTCTTTTTTGGTTGCAAGATTTTCTGAAAATGCACTGGCACTGCCGGTTGCAACTCCGGTTTTAAATGCGTGCTCATAACTTCCGGTTGTCAGATATCCGTATAAGAAACCGGCTACCATGGAGTCTCCGGCACCTACTGAATTGACAACTTTCCCCTTCGGTGCCTCACTCTCATATACAGAACCATCTTCTGCTACCAGCACCGCTCCGTCACCTGCCATGGATACGAGTACATTCCTTGCTCCCTGTTCCTGTAACTTCTTCGCATAAGTAATCACATCTTTTTTCTCAGTCAGTGTTACTCCAAAGATTTCTCCCAGCTCATGATTATTCGGCTTAATCACGAATGGGTGGAACGGTAATACATTGACCAGCAAATCTTTTGTCGCATCCACCGCGATCATAACATCTTTATTCTGAAGATATTCCATGATATCACGATACATCGTAGATGGCATTGATGCAGGAATACTTCCCGCAAGAACAAGTACATCCCCTGCTTTCAATGTATCCAACATCTCGTACAGCTTATCGATGTCCTCTTTTCCGATTGTAGGTCCCATTCCGTTAATCTCACTCTCTTCGTTCGAGCGAAGTTTCAAATTAATTCGTGAATATCCGTTGGATATCGGTATCAGCTTCTCCACACATCCTATCTCTTTGACTCTTCTCTGAATCTCGGCTCCAACGAAACCTGCTGTAAATCCAAGGATTGTGCTATCCATTCCAAGATTTTTCAAAACAATTGATACGTTGATTCCTTTTCCTCCCGGAAACATCACTTCTTTTTCTGTTCGGTTCACCTGACCTAAGGTAAAATCAGAAACATTCACGATGTAATCAAGTGAAGGATTAAATGTTACCGTATAAATCATGATTGATTTCCCTCCCATCATTTTATGACGTTTTTTAAATGTTTTTGACTAGATTTAATTTATGCTTTGATTATATCTTCGTTTATCGTCATTGTCAATCACTTTCGGTCATATTCAGTCATGTAAATATAGCCAAATTTTCATTGCTATTTTCATGCAAAATGCTGGTTTCTCATCGTTTGACATTCATTTTTGATTCTTCTATAATAAAAATGTAGTCAAAATCCGTCATTAACGTTTATTTAGATGATGACGGAAACTTATTCACACCATAATGTTGTTAGTGTTACAAATTTAACTACTTTTATGTGAATCCATTTATATAGAAAGAAAGCAGGGATTTATATGCTGATTGATGAAAGAAAAAATGCCATTTTGAAATTAGTTGAAGAAAATGGGAAAGCAACTGTTCAAGAATTGATGGAGCGATTCGATGCTTCCGAATCTACTATCCGAAGAGATTTGACCGAATTAGATAAAAAACAGTTGTTAGTAAAAGTTCATGGCGGTGCCCTTGCAGCATCTCATGAGATTACCAAAGACATTGCCGTATCCGAACGTGAGATTCTAAACAAAGACTCCAAGATTGCCATTGCACAATATGCCGCCTCTCTTATCACAGACGAAGATGTCGTATATCTTGATGCCGGAACTTCCACCGGATATATCATCGATTATATCACCGCAACGAAAGCAAGTTTTGTAACAAACGCCATTGCACATGCACGAAAGCTTTGTAATCGTGGTTTTGAAGTGTATATTCCCGGAGGTATGGTAAAGATTCACACCGAAGCTCTCATCGGTGCCGATACTTGTGAAGCACTCGGACGATTTCATTTTACTAAGGGGTTTTTTGGCAGCAATGGACTGACGCTCAGACAAGGATGTACCACACCGGATGTACAGGAGGCGAAAGTAAAAGAAGTCGCATTTTCACATTGCAAGAATCGATATATCCTCTGCGACAGTTCCAAATTTGATGTGGTATCTTCAGTATCGTTTGCAGGATTTAACGACTGTACTATTCTTACAGATTCCAATTTACCGGAAGCTTATCTCAAATTGGAGAACGTTAAAATCGTGGAATAAAGAATGGACGAAATCCCATTCCTATCAAACCGCAAAACCCGCTGGTTTCATCTCTCGATGATTCCAACGGGTTTTCTTATATGAGGCATGTCCTCAATCTTAAGAACTATAATTACTCAGCTTTTCCAACTGATCCGAACAGTTCCATCTTCTCTTTTACTGTAGCAACGATTGCATCTGTACCTGGTTTGAGAAGTTTTCTTGGGTCGAATCCTTTTCCTTCCAGATCTTTTCCAGCTTCGATGTATTTACGTGTAGCATCTGCAAAAGAAAGCTGGCACTCTGTATTAACGTTGATCTTAGCTACTCCAAGGCTGATTGCTTTTTTGATCATATCTTCCGGAATACCTGTTCCTCCGTGAAGTACAAGTGGCATATCTCCTGTCTTCTGCTGGATTGCATCCAGAGTCTCGAAGCTCAGTCCTTCCCAGTTATCTGGATATTTACCATGGATGTTACCGATACCTGCTGCAAGGAAGTCGATTCCAAGATCTGCAACTCTCTTACACTCTTCCGGATCTGCACACTCACCTCTACCGATGACTCCGTCTTCTTCTCCACCGATAGAACCAACTTCTGCCTCGATAGACATTCCGTTGTCATGAGCAAGTTTTACAAGCTCTGTTGTTTTAGCAACGTTCTCATCGATTGGATAGTGTGATCCGTCGAACATGATTGAAGAGAAACCTGCTTCTACACACTTCAGGCATCCTTCGTAGCTGCCGTGGTCAAGGTGTAATGCTACCGGAACTGTAGTTCCAAGTTCTTCCATCATACCTTTTACCATTCCAACAACTGTCTTATAACCAGTCATATACTTTCCAGCACCTTCAGATACACCAAGAATAACTGGTGATTTGCACTCCTCTGCTGCTGTCAGGACTGCTTTTGTCCACTCCAGGTTGTTGATGTTGAACTGTCCTACTGCATAATGTCCTGCTTTTGCTTTCTGAAGCATTTCTGTTGCTGATACTAACATATTTCTTTCCTCCAATTCTTGTGCCTTGCCAGATTACCGCAAGCGCTCTTTCTTTTAAATCTGTAATCATTATAGCCTATCCTATTAAAAAAGACAATCTGTAATTCTTACAATAAAACTATCAGAATTCGATAAAATTTTTACATCTTGTTATTTTTTTAACATTGTTATCAAATTAGACGCATCATATTACACCATCGGACATTAAATAACAAGGTAACACCATCTCCACTAGGTTCGAAAAAACCTCACCAAGTATCGAGGTGTGCGTTCGCACTAAGCTCGAGAAAACCACGCTAAGTGCTCATAACAAAAAGACCGCACTTCCGGCGGTCTTTCTGAAAAAAGGGATTTATTTATTTTTTAATTATTTACACAGTTTTTTGAATTCATCCGCTACAAACTGAACCTTTGTACCGATTACAACCTGTACAGAATTCTTACCAGGTCTGATTACTCCTGCAACACCTGCAGATTTAATTTTCTTTTCGTCAACTGCTGTATAATCTTTAATTTCCAGACGAAGTCTTGTAATACAGTTATCAATAGATGTAACGTTTTCTTTTCCGCCAACACCTTCTAAGATAACTTTAGCAACTTCTGTATAATCATTGTTTGCCAGAGTTACTTTTGTTTCATCTGTATCATCATCGTCTTCTCTACCTGGTGTTTTCAGATCGAATTTTGTAATTGCAAATCTAAATACAACGTAGAATACGAGAAATGCTGCGATTCCAAGAGGAATGATCAGCCATGTCTTCTGTGCTGCAGGAAGTGATGCTGAGAACAGAAGGTCTGTTGCTCCGGCTGAGAATGAGAATCCTGCACGGAATCCAACTAATGTAGTAATAACTGTAAAGATACCATATAACAATGCATATACTACATAAAGTCCAGGAGCGAGGAACATAAATCCAAACTCGAATGGCTCTGTAACACCACAAACAAATGCACAAAGTGCTGCTGATGCTACAAGACCGATTGCAACTTTTTTCTTGTTATCTTTAGCACACTGGATCATTGCTAATGCTGCTCCAGGGATACCAAACATCATACATGGGAAGAATCCTGACATGTACATTCCAAGGCTCCAGTTAACATCTGCTGATGTTTCTCCAGCCCAGAAGTGTGTCAAATCTCCAAGTCCAATTGTATCGAACCAGAATACGTTGTTCAATGCATGGTGCAATCCTGTTGGGATTAATAATCTGTTCAAGAATGCATAGATACCAGCTCCGATAGCTCCCATACCTGCAATTCCTTTACCAACTGAAATCAACAGTCCAAAGAGAATTGGCCATACGAACAATAATACTACTGATACAACAATTGAAACCACACCAGCTACGATTGCAACGCAACGTTTTCCACTGAAGAATGAAAGCCAATCTGGTAATTTTGTGTTTTTAAATTTGTTGTAACATGTAGATCCGATAACACCGGCAAGGATACCGATAAATGGGTTTGCGATTTTATCGAATGCTAATGTTTTGTCTACATTGTCTGCAATTGCAGGGAACAGAGTTGTTACAAAACCTGTACTTAACAATGTTGTGATCATTAACCATGATGCAAGTGCTGCAAGACCACCTGTACCATCGTTATCATCCGACATACCAACACCAACACCGATTACGAATAACAGTGCCATGTTATCAATCAAGGCTCCACCGGCCTTAACAAGAAAGATACCAATCATTGGTCCTACACCAACGATGTCACCACCCTGCATACTTGCAGGACAAAGCAAATAGCCAATACCCATGAGGATACCGCAGATTGGAAGACATGCTACAGGTAACATCAGGGCTTTTCCTAATTTCTGTAAATATTTCATACTTTTACCTCCTCTAATCACTCTCATCTGTAAATCCCTTTATTTATTTTAACCCGGACAGTTCCGGTCAAAATACATATATTTACTTGTTACAAATCTGTTTACCATATGGTCGATAAATCTGTTTTATTTGACAGTAATTGCAATCACATCATCACCGGGCTTTACTTCTTTCCCGTCCAGTCCGTTCACTGCTGCGTACTCATCTGTATTGCAGATCAACATTGGTGTGATCGTATCATATCCGGCTTCTTTTACTTTATCCAAATCTACTTCTAAAAGTAAATCACCTTTCTTCACCGTATCTCCTGCATGAACGAATCCTGTAAATCCTTCTCCATTCATCTTCACAGTGTCCAGTCCCACATGTATCAACACTTCCGTGCCTTCTTTTGTAGTCAGGCTAACCGCATGAAGTGTATCAAATACCATCCCGATGGTTCCGTCTGCCGGTGCATAAATCTTGCCTTCTGTCGGCTGGATCGCAACACCTTTTCCCAACATCCCTTCACTGAAAGTCGGATCATTTACGCTGGAAAGCGGTACGGCTTTTCCTTTTACCGGAGAACCGATAACCAGCTCCAACGGTTTCTTCTTTTTCAAAAAATCAAACATCTATCTAGCCTCCTTTATATCTCTACCGCAGTAACTCTGCGAATATGAATCGATAAATACATCACCTCTTCATCTGACAGCTCACATCCGGTAGCCTCTTTGATATATTCAGCTACTTTCAGACTACACTGATACTCTCTCGGATACTTCCGCTGCATCATCTCTGCCAGCTCTTTATCTTCACTGGAAAGTAATTCTTTCCGATAAATTCGTTGTAATAAAAACTTCACATGTGTCACAAATCGTTCATAATGTAAAGATGCTTCGTCCAATTGTATTCCCAATTCCTGCTGCACGATCTCTACGATTGAATTCATCTGATTCGGAAATTTTAATGCATCATGTATATCGGTGCCATATTCTGCATTTACAAAATGTAATGCAATAAACCCTGCTTCATCTTCCGGTAAAAGAATTCCCAACCGGTCGTATATCAACTCCACCGCATATGCCCCAAGCTGGAATTCCTGCGAATAGAACCGCTTAATCTCCCACAGAAGTGCATTCTCCGGTTCGATTCCCTGACTCACTCTCTCAATCGCAAAATTGATATGGTCTGTCAATGTAACATAAATGCTTTGGTTCAATTTCAATTTTAATGTTTCTTTTGCATAAGCAATAATCTCTGCTGAAATCTCCACTCGTTCCAGTGGCATGTTCGCAAGCAATTCCTTTAATTGTTCGGCAAGTGTCCTGCTCTTCATCCGAAATATCTTCTCAATCTGTTCGGAAGCTACCGGTTGTCCCGGTTTCTTTTTGAATCCGATTCCCCTGCCCATCACAACTACTTCTGCGCCTGGTTTCTCATATGCGGAGATAATATTGTTATTAATCACCTTATCAATTATGATTTCTCCCATGTCATTCCTTTTCTATAAAAATAATAAACCATGGCTATGACGATATGCTCTCTAATTGTACTTTCACAGACATTCTCCTGTGAATTCTTCATCCCTCAAACTAATATAATCAGAGCGTAAAAAAACCAGATTTACAGACTGAGAATCTCAGCTATAAACTCTGGTTTTGCCTGCCATACAGTAACAATCCTTACATCTTCAATTCATATACTAATTATAGCAAAATACTGACTCAAGGTCAAGTTTCAGTTTATTTTTTGTTAATATTGTTTATATTTTCTTTATTTTATTGGTTGTTCTGTCAATTGACTTTTATTCTCGCATATGTCCTTGCGACTTATAAGCAGTTTTCTGCTATAATTACTATATTTTTGATTGTTCAACAGCTTCGTTCTTGCTTCTATTGTGGCAGTTTTGACAACGCTGCTTCATCCGCTACAAGAATCACCTCTTTATGTAATTGCAGAATCGATGCCGGTACTTCCGGTGTGATCTCGCCACAAACCATCTTTGCGACTGCATCTGCCTTATCCTCTCCATTTGCCACAACAAGAATCTTCTCTGCTTTCATGATCGTACCGATTCCCATCGTATATGCCTGTCTTGGAACTTCATCTGCCGAAGCAAAGAAACGCTTATTCGCTTCAATGGTACTCTCTGTCAGATCTACACAATGTGTCATCTTTGGGAAATATGTCTCCGGCTCATTAAATCCGATATGTCCGTTTCTTCCCAATCCTAATAGCTGAATGTCCACACCGCCCATCGATTCGATCAGTTTTTCATAGCGAAGACATTCTTCGTCCCCATTCGGAACTTTTCCGTTCGGCACATGGGTATTGTCCTTATCAATGTTTACTCTGTCAAACAAATGATGATGCATAAAATAATAATAGCTCTGCTCATTCTCTCTTGTCAGACCTTTGTACTCATCCAAATTCACTGTCTTAACCTTTGAAAAGTCCAAATCTCCTTTTTCATATCCTTCTACCAGATGATTGTAAAGTCCAATCGGTGTAGAACCTGTTGCCAGTCCTAATACACTCTCCGGCTTCAATACGATCTGTGCTGCGATGATATTGGCAGCCTTTCGACTCATCTCCTCGTAATCTTTGGTTTTGATAATTTTCATAACCTCATTCCTCCTTGAATACCATTCTTATTCGAAAGTTTGTCACTCCTTGCAGTTCCTTATTATGAGTTACAGAATCCTTGTAATCTGCAACCACTAATTTTCTATTCCCTCATGTCCCCAGATGTGCCAACTTGTTTGTAATAATAGAAAAAACCAGATTTCCAGCATAGTACTCCTATCTATGTCTGAAAATCTGGTTTTGCCTGCTTTGAGTAACAACCCAGTTCTTAATTAAGTTCATGGTAACAAATTCAATCGATTGTGTCAAGAAAAAAAGCCATAGATTAAAATCTATGACTTTCTTTAAGTGACTCCGAGGGGAATCGAACCCCTGATTCCAGCGTGAGAGGCTAGCGTCTTGACCGCTTGACCACGGAGCCATATTTTATTTATCTTGCCTGCTTGTTTATTTCTCACCCGCAAGCAAGATATACTTTATCACATCATTTGACATAATGCAAGTGTTTTTTTCAATTTTTTAAAAATTTTTATTTTGCAGTTCAAATAACCATATTTAACACAAGATTATCCCCTGCAAATTTATTCTTCCTCTAATTCTTCCTCTAATTCTTCCTCTAATTCTTCCTGACGAACCAGCTCCTTTTTCCG
>DAVZKO010000007.1:0-45945 GCA_052272205.1 Schaedlerella sp.
TAATTCATCATCACGACTAAGACGTTCATACAACGCTGTCATGAATCCCTGTTTCTCTGTCATAGTCAGATGTCCTCCTTCCTTTGTTTATTAATTGCCTGTTCTCATCCCATATCCGTTCCTGTACCGGGTTCTGATGTTTCCGGGACGTATTAACCAGAAAAGACACGCTGAATGCCTATTCAGTTCTGGTATCACTACGGGCAGGCTGTTTCGTTTTCAAGGTTCGTGTAAGAAGTAAAAAAGATTCTTACACTAAACGAAATGCTCAGAGGTCTTTTTACAGCCCCCTTACTGCATCTTTTTTGATTTCGTGTCATCTTTTTAAAGTTCCTTTCACAATCTCTGTACTGACGAAACAAAATACGGACATGTTTTGAAATTGTTTTTTACAAAATACAATTTTGTTCTTTAAGGTAAAAAAATAAGCCTCAAGAGACTTTTTAATCATTTTGGAGCTCCAACTCTTTAAATTTGATTGATTAAGAAGTCTCTTCAAACTTACTACACCATCTACTTTCTTTTATTTTGTCATCATTTGTCATCATTTGTCATCAATTCAAGGCCTTGACAAATGCCCATTTTACGGGGATTATCCATCATTTACTACGTAGTTCGATTCTCTTATCCTCAGTTCCTTATCTTCCGCTAATTTATATTCGCGATCAAATCATCCGTTTTGTCAAACGTACTGTCAATATCACTATGTCTTTTCTACAATTACAATAGTCAAAATGTCTTTTTGCCTACGCAGGTCAACACCTGGCTCGAATAAATGATCAAATATCCGATTCCACTTCTTGCCGCCAGAAATTCTCCGATGATCACACCTACCAGGCACAACCCAATATTTACTTTCATATTACTGATGATTGCCGGAACAGATGCAGGCAGCACCACCTTGGTCAGTGCCTGTCTTTTTGTTCCATGTAATGTATAGATCAGCCATAATTTTCCCTGATCTACAGACTGAAATGTCGTATACAGATTCAAAATGCTTCCGAAGATTGCAACCGACATGCCTGCTACAATAATTGTCGTCTGATTCGCTCCCAGCCATACAATCAAAAGCGGAGCCAGTGCAGATTTTGGAAGACTATTCAATACAACAAAATAAGGATCCAGTATCTCTGATGTCTTCCGGCTGCACCAAAGTAAAACCGCCACACAGATACTGATCACCGTCACAAGTAAAAAACTTGCCACAGTTTCATAAAACGTCGTCCATAAATGCGGAAAGATCGAACCATCCAAGATCATATTCCAAAAACACAATGTTACCCTGGACGGACTGCTGAAAATAAAAGAATCAATCAACCCTACATTTGCTGAAAATTCCCACGAAAAGAGAAAGCCAAGCAAAATTGCGATTCTGGATGCCCGCACGATCCGTTTATGTTTTTTCTGTCGACTCAGATAAGACTGCTGTCCGATAGATAACTCATTCATGGCCATTTAACTCCTCCCATATCAAATTAAAATACTTCTTAAATTCCGGTGCATTTCTTCGATGCATCGGCGTATCTTTCTCTAATTCAAAGGAAACATCCACGATTTGAGAAATCGAAGCCGGACGAGGGGTTAATATAAGAATGCGATCTGCAAGACTGACCGCCTCAGATAAATCATGTGTGACAAGAATTGCTGTTTTGTGTTCGTTTCTGAGAATCTGACCGATATCATTTCCAACTGTCAGACGAGTCTGATAATCCAATGCCGAAAATGGTTCGTCAAGCAAAAGTAATTCCGGATCCAACACCAGGGTTCGAATAAGCGCTGCCCTCTGACGCATACCACCCGACAATTCCGATGGTCTGGAATTCTCAAATTGCCGGAGACCATATTGCTCTAACAATTCATGTGCTTTTGCTCTCGTCTTTGCCGATAACATGTGTTGGACTTCTAATCCAAGCAAAACGTTATGGTATACGGTACGCCATTCAAACAACTGGTCATGTTGCAACATATATCCAATATTGGTTGTACTTTGTCTGAGATATTTGCCATTCATCTTGATAAGCCCTTTTTCCGGCTCCAGAATTCCACAAATGATTGAAAGAAGTGTCGATTTTCCACAACCGGAAGGACCGACAATCGCAATAAATTCTCCTTCTGAAACAGAAAAGGAGATATCCGACAATGCTTTTGTCTCGCCTTCCGTTGTGTGATAAGCATACGTGATATGTTTCAATTCTAAAATCGGTTCCATCCAGTCACTCCATTTTTTCTATATAAATAATGTATGACAGAATTGGAAATCAGTGCATAAAACCCTAATATCCCGTACAGACTCCGTTTAAAAAATCGTCTCACTGAGATGTTTGTACACCCGTTCACAACGAACAATATCGTCGATTTCTACCCATTCATCCGGCTGATGTGCACATTCCAGATTGCCCGGTCCGTAAGACATACAATTGTGATTTCCTAATTTTCCGGCAATTACTGCTGTGTCTGTATAGCCTGGGAATGGTGCAACCTTTGGTTCTTGTTTTGTAACCGCAAGACAAGAGTTTTTCAATGCAGCAAGCATCAAAGATGCATCATCTTTTTCTATATACGGACGGTCTCCGGTAATTGTATAAGTGACAGAAATCCCCGGTACTACTTGTTTTGCCTGTTCGATTGCCTTCTCCAAAAGCTCTGTTGTTTTCTCTGTGTTTGTCGGTGGAACCAGTCGCAGATCGATCCATAATTTACATGCATCCGGAACGACATATGGACGATACCCGCCCTGGATCTGTCCAAATGTTACAGTTGATTTACCAAGGTCCGGATGTGTCGGAACCTGTTCTATATCCTTATGGAAAGTATGGATGATTTCCGCCATTGCTGCAATCGCATCGGCACCCTTCCATGGTGTACTGGCATGTGCCGTATGTCCCTGTACATCTACTTCATACCAGGTACGGCCTTTATGTGCAACCTGAATCATACCATTTGTCGGTTCCGCATCCACGATCCAGTCTTCTTTCGTCACCCATCCGGATTTGATACACTGCTCAGAACCTCTCATAAAATCTTCTTCATCCACTGTACAAATTAATTTTAAAGTCCGCTTCGGTCTTTTATTTTGATTTTTAGCTAATTCAGCCGCATAAACAAACGCAGATGTACAGCAAGCCAATCCCGATTTCATATCACAGGAACCTCTTCCATAAATCCGGTTATCCTGCTCTAACGCACGAAATGGCGGCAATGTCCATCCATCTCCGACAACAACCGTATCCATATGACAAATAAAAATAAGTGCCGGTAATGTTTCATCTGTTCCTGAAAGTTCCGCACATAAATTGAATCTTCCCGGGAGCACCTCTTCTTCCTTTACGTTCACTCCCGGAATCTCTAAAATCTGTTTTAAATAATCTTTGATTTCTCCCTCATATGTACCCGGGTCTGTACTTTCAATCTGTACAAGCTCCTTTGTCAATTGAACTGCCTGAATCTGTTTCATTTGTTTGTTACCTCCTATTGAACGCCCTAATTTTTGTTCATAAGATAACTATAGGAGCTTCAAGAATAAAAGGCAAGATGTTTTGACTATTCTTTACATTCTTCTATATGTAAAGCGTACACATTTTCTTTTGAGCTTTATTTCAACTTACATATATATCAGGAAATCCCCTTACAATTTCCTGATATATATGAATGTTGCTTCAAAAATCCAGACACTCCTAAATTTTTTACAAATACTGCCTCATGGCTTCTCTTAATTTTTCCTCAATCTTCACCAGTCTGTCCGCCATTTTCACCGCTGATACATCCGCATCTTTATATTCATTTTTATATCGAAGCAAAGATTTTATTCCCATATTGCATCCATCTGTTATCAGATCCGCAACCGTCTTATCACTCTCTTCCATACTCAACTTCATATTCGTCTTCATCCAGGACATACCTTTTGCAATCGGTGTAGGTTCTTTTCCTTCCGCATGCTGTTTATTTAACATCTCATGTATTTCATTCCCAAAATTTTCATGCTGTTCTTTACTTTCCTGCAAAATTTCTCTCAGCTTTGCATCCTTTACATCTTTTAACACTTCATCGATTGAGCTCACAGCCATCTTTGTTCCCGAATCGCATTCCTGAAGCAGTTGAATCGTATTGTTTTTTTCCATATAGACCAGTCCTTTCTCTATGTTTTCTTATTTATCATGCCTTTTTCATAGAAATTTATAACTGTCTATTTTACTTTTTTCATCTTTCGCTATTTAAAATCCCGCTTTTTCTTCCACCACTCTACAATTCACTACCAGCCTTTCTGTTGTTGCTTCATATCCAACGCAAGTTGCCAATGTCACGATTTGTTCTTCATTTGCTCCCCACTGTTTTTGAAAAATATCATTTGTCTTTTCACAAATAAACACTTCATCTATTTGTAGTCTTTTTGTCTTTAATGGTGTATATAAATATAATTCCCGATTACTCCGTACAAATCGCTCATCTTGAAACTCTTGCAGCCTTCCAAACATCTGTCCCGACACCGTGTTATGACCAAATAGGCAGATATGTTTATCCGATAGCATCTCATCCGTATATGCCCATGTAAAAATGGATCCAAGAGGACTGTATTCTCCTTCAAAATTTCTTGTCAGATAAGCTATATCTTCTTCTCCTTTCAGCACTGGCATATCCACCTCTATCTGTGGAATATAAAGCCATCCGATAATATCCTGATTTATCTTTTTTAATGTAACAAAGTCTATACTTCGCTTCATCGGGTCGTCCTGCTTGACCTTCGCTGTAACCTGTTCCACGATTCTCTTTTGCTTTACCTTATCTTCCCAATAAGGCTGATATTCTTTTACTGCAACACACCACAGCCACACACTCCCCACAAATAAAATTCCCATTACACTCATTGCAAGTTTATTCCTCATCTTCTTTTTTTCTTCTCCATTCAACAACACCAATGATACCTGCAATCACAAAGCATCCTGATCCTGCCATCAAGTAGCCTCTTGCATTTGTTTCCACTCCTGTCTGCGGAGCACTTCTTTTGTTCACTTGTTCTCTCGCCACATGTTTGGGTTTTATTGTTATTTCATATGACATCGTCTTGCTCTGCTCATCGAACTCCGGAATTGCCACAATCGTCGGATTCACCATATCACATTGCTCACCAGTCTCTGCCTGCACAAAATAAACGCCCTCTTCCAATCCTGAAAAGATAACACTTCCCGATACATCTGTTTCAAACGTCACATCACATTGCATCCCAAAACCTTCCAGATGTTTTGCTGCCTCCTCCAATTCCTGCGCTGTACTCAGATTATTCAGATCAATCGCTGTTGATTCATACTGTGGCAATATTTCATATATTC
This sequence comes from Schaedlerella sp., assembly GCA_052272205.1. Taxonomy (GTDB): domain Bacteria; phylum Bacillota; class Clostridia; order Lachnospirales; family Lachnospiraceae; genus Schaedlerella. Next base: position 5,325 of record DAVZKO010000007.1, read on the forward strand.
CGTCTTTTACTTCTCCTATTTTTGTACAGGAAAATGGAATCCCCTCTCTTTTTGTTGCATCCCAAGATTCCGGTAAGATAACCTGTATACGCCCTGCTTTTTCTTGGTTTGAAGCAGCCATCACCGACATCGTACTTCCTGTTGTAATTCCAAATACCACTACTATCCACATTATTCTGCGTATTATCCTCATCTATATTTTCTCCTCGCCTTTCCCTTATTCTTTCCGACTTTCCTTTTTCTGCTTTTCCACATCTTTATCCGATTTTTAATCTGCATCCCACATATACCGCATGCAAACAGCATCGGCATCCCTGTTATCAAAAGTTCTCTTACCGAAGGTATCTCTTGTTTGATTTGCCTGTGTTCACCTTCTGTATATACCACCCTATGGCCTGTAACGATCAGCCGGTGACTGTTGATTCCATACGGCGTACATGTCACAATTGACACACGATCCTCCCCTGATTGTATTTCTTCCCAAGATGTATCTTCCGGTTTCACGACTCGAATTTTATCCACCTCATATGCAAGTATTTCTTTATAAGTATGTATAAAAAATAAATCACCTTCTTTCATTTCATCTAAACGCACCAATAATTTTGAACTCGGAAGTCCCCTGTGTCCCGTTAGTACACTATGCGTATTTTCTCCTCCAATCGGAAGACTGGTTCCTTCCAAATGTCCAATTCCATTTGAAAGCACCGCTTCCGTAGTCCCGTGATAAATTGGAAGCTCTACTTGAATTTTTGGAATATCCAAACTCCCCATAATATCCGTTCCATGCATGTTTAACTGCTGCCCGTATGTCTCTCCCCATTCGTCTATCTCTCCTATCTGTCCACCTTTTAACTGAAATATTCTCTCATTGTACGCTTTTGCCTGATTCCATATTTTTTCTATATTTTCTTCTGCTTCTTTTTCCACAGTCTGTTGATATGTTGCGACAGCGTTCGCCTGCCGCTGCCGCACTATCACATTACTGATAACCGGAAACATACAAATTCCAAAACCAATTAGAAAAACAAGTTTTCGAATCCATGTCCCTCTTCTTTGCATCTTTTTGTGCTTTCTTACTTTTCCTCTCATCGCTTTCTTTTACTGCTCAATACTGCCACTGTCATCAAGATGCTTCCGGAAAGAACCAGAATCAATACAACCGGTGTTCCTGTAACCGGGAGTTTACTTCCTACCTGATTGATTACTGTCAGATTCATCGCGCCCTCTCCTACATTTGTCTGTAATGTCTGCTCCTCTTTTTTTGTTATTCCACTGTAAAATGATTCAATTTTGGCTGTTGCATTTAATTCTTTTAGCACTTCCTCTGTCACTGCACTTCCCTTCACGTAATGATCTCTGTCCGACGTAAATATTGCTTTTACCTCTAATTTAATCGGGGTTTTCAGCAGACGATACCCTGCCGGAGCCTCTGTTTCTTTCAGATAATATGTGCCAGAATCCAGCCCATAGATAACAAATTGTCCATTATCTGCTGATACCATTTCCACTGCATCTATCGGTGCTTTTCCCCCCGTATGATCCGTTCCTCCAAGTGAATCGCGATTTACAACGAGATAGCCGTCGGTTCCTTTTTTTACATAGACCTCATTTTCGCAGCCTTCATCGCTGTATAACCGAAACTTGGCTCCTGCCAGCGTTTTTTGATGTTCGTTTATTTTTTGTGTCTGCATTTTGTATGTAAAGCACACGACCGTATCCCAAGGCGTATATCCTCTGCTGTCTTCTCCGTTCGAATCGGCATCATTCGAAAATTCTAAACGAACATCATTTTCAAATCCCGGTCTTCCTGTTTTCTCTGCCGCTTTCTCGTTCAATACTGCCCGATAGGTCAATGTAACTTTCTGGTCGTATATATTTTCCTGATTCCTGTTAAATCTTGGGAATTCTCTGTCCACGATATTTTTCATATCCGTTATCACAACCTGAAACGTATCTCCGTTATCCGGTGCAGTATTTATCTGATATTCGGATTCTTTCAATGTATATTCTTTTGTCTGGGTATCTGAAATTTTTCCTGTGATTGTAATGTTTACCGTGTCTTTAAGAAATGTTAATGCTCCATCCATTCTGTCATGCCATGCATAATAGTAGGTATGATAGCCATTCATATTAGAAATATTAGATTCATATCGATATGGTACAAACTGTCCGATTTCAAAATCTCCGATATCATTCCATCGATTCGGATCTTTTATCGTTTCCCAACTGTCATCCTCCTGAATCTTTTTGATGATCGAAGGGTAATCGGATTTTATCAATATATTCGCTGTTGGATTCGCTGTGCTTACCATACAAAGTGACCCGGCCGAATAGGTATTTCCAACTGCAGTGACTTCATCTACGATATAATATCCGTATTCCAGACCACGTAATTGAATCGAATTGTCCGCCCTCACATTTCGAACTTCAATCGTATCCGAAATTGTATTTTTATTTTCCAATTCATCTCTTAATTCTTCAACAAAATATCGAAACAAACTGTAGACACCTTCCTGCATCTGCTCTGTCTGTGCCCCTTCCACTTGATTGGCATTTAATGACTGTATATAATCAATGACCATGTATTCGGTTACCTCTTCCGGAGTAATCGTTTTTCCTTTTTTCGTCAATGCCTTGGCTGTCACTGCTCGTAATGCAGCTTCACAATTTGGATTCCATATATAATTGATGGATTCTCCATCTTTTGCATTCTCTGCAAAAAACAGTTGATATAACCGGAACTTCTTTCCAATCAATGTCTGCCCTTCATTTCCATTTATTGTAATCCCGGCCGCACCGTTTCCCATCACGGCAACTCCTCCCTGTGTGTAAACAGTCTGCCTGTCAGCCGCTCTCACAACTGCTGTTCCATTCTCTTCCGACATAACCGGGAACGCTGTCACCATGCCGCTGAGCAACAGAACCCCTGTCATTCCTATGATCATCTTTTTGTTTACTTTCATATCGTTTCTCACTTTCTCACTTTTTCTCTTCTCTATTTTCTTCATCCATTCCATTTTCACTCGACTATGTATCGTTCTGTATCGGTATTTTCCATTTCATCATCGTCCATTTTTATATCTCCACAGCCGTACCATCCCTGTCATCGAGCATATCCCTGCAAATACAAACAACAGATTCCATCCGCTTCCTGTCTTCGGTAATTTTCTCTCCGTTTGATTCACAATATTCATTGTCACCATACGCTCGGACTTTGTTCCGGATATCACATTATTTTCCTCATTCCTATCATAGCTTTCATTGTCTATCGTGCATGTAAAAATATCCTCCATCGGATTACTTGATGCCGATATTTCATAAATTTTATCACTGCCATCTTCATTCACTGGAATCCGATATCCATCCGGTGCTTTTGTCTCCTGTACATAATACGTTTGCCCGATAAGCAGTCCGTCCCAAATGAGTTCTCCGTTCTCATCTGTCACACTACTTGTAATTTTCTTTTTACATTCTTTGTCTTGATACAATGTAAATTCAGCGCCTTTTAATTTTTTATCCAATTCATTTTTCTTATGTATTCGAAGTTGATACGGTGCACAAACATCCTCTACCTCAAGCGTTCCTCCTGTTTTCTTCTTTTCAAACTGAATTTGCCCGTTTTGGACTGTCGCTGTATTTTCTGTCATCTCGATTTCATTATTTTCTGACACAACCAATCTGACTTTTCCGGGATTGATGCTATATCCATCCGGTGCGAAAGATTCCTCTATGATATGTTCTCCCCTTGTCAAACCTTTTAATATCGCCTTTCCTTCTGTGTCAGTCGTTATTTCTTCCTGTCCACCATCCGGCATGGTATGAAGAAATCTTGCTCCGGCAATCGAAGTCTTCGTTTCTTTTTGTACTTTTACAATTTCCAATGTAATCACCTGTTCCGCAATCTTGGGAGCCTCATACACATTTATCGTCTCAGCCCCCTTATTATCACCTGCAATCTTCACAACATGTACTTCAGAATTTATCAAATATCCTTCCGGTGCTTTTTTCTCCTGAATCACTACGACTCCAAGCGGAAATGCTGCCTCTCCATTCGCCATTGTATAAAATTCATCTCCTGATACGAAATATTCCGACTTCAGTTTTACGATTCCATTCTCATCGGTTCGAACCACCCAGGACCGCGTTGCATCGATTCCCTGCTCCTGTGGATTTGTCTCATAAGCTCCACCATAAAACTTTATATCAAACAGCGCGCCTTCCAACGTTCCCTGCCCTTGCGGATGATTTTCTCCTGTTTCTGAATCCACTTTTCGCAATAATATCTCGATTGGATTCATCGTTGGCATATCGGTTGTTGTCACAACTGCTGTCTCTCCCGAGCGAATGGTTGTTTGATATATGGTCTGATTCCATGCATATCCTTGTGGTGTCTGTATCTCTCGTACCCAGTATGTTCCTGCGTTTAGCTTTGCAGCATTGGAATTGCCGGATTCATCTGTCGTCAAAGTTGCCACCTGATTTATACATGCCGCATCCGTATACACACCATAAACAGCTCCCGCCAGATTGTAACAGTTATTCCCATTTGTTATCGTTTCGTTCGAAGATGATTTTGACACTTTTACCATACCTTCCGGTGCCGGTTCCACCCATACAATATCCTGCTGAGCATTGTACGCAACATATGCCTTATACTCTGACATGTATCTTTGTAAAGTACCATTTGCTGCCATTTGATATTGTGTCATTGCCACCATATTTTTTACACCTTGCGCCATTGAAGCAGACAGTCCGGTTAAGCTTCCGCAATACGCATATCCAACTGCAGCATGACAATATGCATAAGTATTCTTATCTCTCTCATTGAAAATATTTTTTCCCAAATTCTCATACAGCTCCGGAATGACATAACACAAGATCAACGCCTTGATCGTATCGCTGTTCAGCTCCGATACGCTAAAGGTTCCGCTCGGAGTTGTAGAATTTGGCTGTGCACAAAATCCAAGATATGTTCCTGTCTGTGTTCTGACACTGAACTCGCATGTTCCCCACGATCCGTACACATGTCCTGCTCCCGGTGTTATCACAGCCGGAGACCCCGATGCTGAAAAGAGCGCGATCTTGTTTTTCTGCTTCTCTTCTCCCGCTGTTTCATCCTTCGTTTTTTCCTGAACAATATCTTCCGATATATTTTCTGTTAATTCCACATAGGCTTCTCCTATCACCTCTCCTTTTGCGTATTTTCCTAATTGTTCTTCCGGAAGCATCGATTCCAGCTCCGTCTTGATACGTTGTAAGTCTTCAGCCTCATCGACTGCCAAAACAGGAAGAATGGATTGCAATACAAGAATGATCGTTCCTGCCATTGCAAACAAAAATTTTCTTTTTTTCATATGCGTCCTCCTTCTTTTTATCTACAAAACTGTAAGAAAGAGACTGCGACCCTCATAGGCATTCCTCCTTTGTCTATTCGATTAAAACCAAACATTGAAATAAGTTGGCGACCTGCCATAGATATTAGAATTTATTAGAATGTTTGAGTTGTGATTGCATCATATCACAATCATATTGGCTCGACAAGATACTTTTTTATTTTTGTGAATAATCAACAAAATCGTTGTTACTGTTCACAGTATCCATGAGCAGCAACTCAAAACAAGCCTTAATAAGTATTTAAAATAATAGGAGCAGATTCAATACGAATCTGCTCCTATCTCTCTACAGCCGAAAATCGGACTCGAACCGACGACCCCTTCATTACGAGTGAAGTGCTCTACCAACTGAGCTATTTCGGCATTGGCTTTACAACCTCGTATATTATATCGTCTTTTCGTTTGAATTTCAACTCTTTTTTTCATTTTCTGTATCCATATGCACGGTCAACTGATTGTATGGTATATCAATGCCCTCTTCATCAAATGTCAGTTTAATCTGCTCCAACAAATCCCATCTCGTATCCCAGTACTTTTCCATTTTTACATATGCACGGATTCCGAGAACAACGGAACTGTCTCCAAGCGAATCTACAAACACCTTCCAGTCCTCGTGGGTTAATATATTCGGATTCTTCAAAAGGAGTTCTTCCAGAATCTGTTTTGCCTTTTTCAAATCGGATTCATAGGATATTCCAACTTTCAAATCCAACCTTCGTTCATCACGTTCCGTCACATTTGTCAAACTGTTATTCGTCAATTTTCCGTTTGGTATCACGATCACCTTATTTTCAATCGTCATTAATTTTGTGTAGAAAATTTTAATTTCTTTTACAGTACCCTCATTCTTGTTGCTATCCTCGATAATATAATCTCCCACGGAAAACGGACGCAACACCAAAATCATAATTCCGCCGGCAAAGTTCGTGATAAAATCCTGCAATGCCAGTGAGATTCCAACACCTGCCGATGCAAATAAAACAGTAATGGATGACAATTCGATTCCAAGATTGCCCGCAATTATAATGAGCAATAAGATATACAATCCAAACTTCAATAAAGAATCCACAAACGTTGCGATTCCCGCATCCGTCTCTTTTAACTGAAAAGAATAACGGACACTTTTCCGAATCCATTTTATGATCACGCGACCTATCATAAAAATAATGATCGCAACGATCACTTTAATTCCCAAACCGATCAAATTCGGAACATGTTCTTGTATATAAGTATTAAAGCGACTCATGTTTTCTGTCACTTCATTTACCGATGCCTCTGCTGACTGCTGCAGTTCATCTGTTGTTGTCATCTGCCAAACCTCCTATTATTTTTTACTCCCGATTAAAGATTGCCGTTATTCTTTCAATGCCAGAAATGCTGCAAGATTCCCTCTTCTATTTCCGCTTGTACGATGAGAATAGAGTATCTTACTGTTACAATGTGTACATACATTGGTCACAGCGATATGTTCCTGCAGAATCCCGGCTTCTTTGAATACAATTTCATTTGCTTTCCACAGATTCAACTGATATTTGTCATTCTCCTTTTTATAAAATAAGTCTTTCCAGTACTCTTCTGCAAAGTTCTCTTTGAATTTTAAAATCACATCTTCACTGACCTCGTAGCAATCCATACAGATAGACGGCCCTACTGCTGCTATAATATCTTTCGGATCACTGCCGTATACTTCCGTCATCTTACGAACCGTCTCTTTTCCAATCTTTCCTACTGTTCCACGCCAGCCCGAATGACTCAGACCGATTGCCTTCCGATTCGTATCCACAAAATATAATGGCACACAGTCCGCATAGAATGTCACCAGACAAATCCCCGGGACATTGGTCACCATTCCGTCCACATCCTTATAATCAAGTGGTGTCATAATGCCTTTCCCTCGATCTGCCTCTGTCACCACTCTCACATTCGTAGTATGTGTCTGTTGAGACAGCACCATGTTCTCACAGCTCACACCAATCGCTTCTGCCATCCTGCGATAATTTTCGCGAACTGCTTCTTCCTCATCGCCACGTGTAAAACTCAGATTCATCGATGTATAATCGCCCTGACTCACACCTCCGAGACGCGTAGAAAATCCATGACAGACAATCCCTGTATCCGCAAGCATCGGATATTCCAGATATGGTGTTTCTTTTTCTATCTCTCGCAAAATTGTGCGATTATCTTTGTATGTCAATCCAAGACTCATCTTTTTCTCCTTCAACTTTTTTATTATCCTATCACAGCTCTGTGTATTTTTTATGAATGAAAAGGAAATGCATCTTGAACCACTGTAATTTTCTCTTTTTCAATTCCTATGACATCAAATCGATAGGCGATATGATCGTCAAGATGATGCTCCATAATATAGAATAAGGCACAACGGCAAATCACACGCTGCTTCTTTTCATCCACTGCAGCCAGTGCGTGACCTGCCCCTCTGCCTTTTCGATATTTCACTTCACAAAATACGATATAGGCGCCGTCCCGCGCGACAATATCTATCTCTCCGACACGACAACGATAATTGTATTGTAAAATCTCATATCCTTGCTGTTCCAGATAATACCCTGCCGCCTGCTCATATACCGTTCCTGTTTTTCTGTTATTCATATATCCCTATTGCATGATACATTCCCCGACTAAGCTGCATCTATAACTTGAGTCAGAATCTTTCATTGAATTGTTACCTCTCTCTCAACAATCCGTAATTGTTTCTTTTATTACTCATCTATAAAATGTTTGATAAATGTTTTTCTGTGAATCGGAGATGGGCCATATTTTTGAAGAGCAGCAATATGCTCCTTTGAACCATATCCTTTATGTTTTGCAAATCCGTACTCCGGCATGATCTCATCATACTGTACCATCAGGCGATCCCTCGTCACCTTCGCCAAAATACTTGCCGCAGCGATAGAGACACTCTTGGCATCCCCTTTAATAATCGGCACCTGTGGAATCTCGATTCCCGGTATTGTAACCGCATCATTTAACAGAATTCCCGGCATCTTATTCAAATTATGGATTGCTTCCCGCATTGCTTCATATGTCGCCTGAAGGATATTAATCTCATCGATTCTTGCCGGGGAAGCCATACCGATTCCGGTCGCAACTGCCTTATCCATAATCTCATCATACAATTCTTCTCTTTTTTTTGCAGAAAGTTTTTTGGAATCATTTAAATACAAGATTTCACAATCCTCCGGAAGGATCACAGCACCTGCCACAACCGGTCCTGCCAGCGGTCCTCTTCCGGCCTCATCAATCCCGCATATCCACTCACATGCTGCATAACAATGCTCATATTCCCGCATCTGTTCCAATCGCTGTCTTTCCAGTACTAACTTTTCTTCCTGTTTTTTGTATTTTTGAATCAGATTCCGTACCCCTGTGCGAGAATCCGTTTCATATTTTTGATACAGATTCGGATACTCTGCTGCATCCGCCTGTTCAAATATACGTTTGATATCACTGATTTTCTCACTCATGTTTGATTACTCCAAACTTATTAAACGGCCAGATTCGAATCCATGCCCGTCCCATAATATCACTTCTGTGAAGGACACCCACGGATGGGTCACGGCTATCGGAACTATGATTACGATTATCTCCGAGGACAAAATATTCATCATCCCCGAGTGTGATCGGCTCTGCGGCAATTCCCGGATCTTCCATCACTTCCAGTCCATAATTCTCATCCAGCATTTCCCCATCAATATAGACATAGCCGTCTATTACCTGTACAGTCTCTCCCGGAAGTCCGATAATACGTTTGATATAATAAGTATTTTCCTCATACTGGAATGGAAATACGATAATCTCAAATCGCTGCGGTTCCCGGAAACGATAACTAATCTTATCAACAATCAAATTGTCTCCATCTGATAGCGTTGTCTCCATGGAATGTCCGCTTACCTTCGTTCTCTGCCCTACAAATGTAATAATGCACAGAGACAAAAGAACAATAATCACAATATAAATCAGCCAGCTAAACAGCTCTCCAATAATACTTCTTTCTCTCATCGTGCTCCCCTTTTATGCATCCATTTCATCCGGAAATTCCAGTGTAATTCTGCCAAGTCTGCCGTTACGGAAATCATCCAGCAAAAGTTTTGCTGCCTTTTCGGTATCATATTCATTGCCCTTTACAAGACAATGGCGGCTTCTCGCAATCTCCGCAAGCATAGCAAATCCATCTTCTGATTCTTCCATATCATACTTATCTGCCATTACCCCTTCATATTTTTCATGAAGAAACTGACACAATTTTGCAGCCAATTCTTCTGTATTAAGAATCTCATCCTTAATTGAACCGATATAGGCAAGTTTCAAACCTACATTCTGATCTTCGAATTTCGGCCATAGAATTCCCGGTGTGTCCAAAAGTTCTACGTTCTTATTCAGACGAATCCACTGTTTTCCCTTGGTAACCCCCGGTTTATTTCCAGTCTTTGCACAGGCTTTTCCTGCCAGTGCATTGATAAATGTCGACTTTCCTACGTTTGGAATTCCCACTACCATCGCTCGAACCGGTCGGTTCAAAATTCCACGTTTTCTATCTCTTTCAATCTTTTCTTTGCAGGCTTCCTGAATCACACCATGAATCGATTTGATTCCTCCACCTTTTTTAGAATTTACTTTTACAACAGAATATCCTTTCTTCTTAAAATATTCCATCCATGCATCGTTGCATCTCTCTTCAGCTAAATCTGATTTATTCAACAAAATCAGTCTCGCCTTATTCTTTCCAAGTTCATCAATATCAGGATTACGGCTGCTCACCGGTATTCTTGCATCCACTAACTCAATTACCAAATCGATTAGTTTGATATTCTCCTGCATCATTCTTCTTGCCTTGGTCATATGACCAGGATACCATTGAAAATGCATACGCTCCTCCTCATCTATTTTACAAATCCAAAGTTCTTACCAATACTTGTCACAAACCAGACTTTTCCGCCGATATCTTCACGCTTCACATTGCCGATATCCGCAAGTCTGCTGTCATCGCTTCCCGCACTATTGTCTCCCAGTACAAAATATTCCGTCTCACCTAACTCAATTGGCTCTTCGGCAATTCCTGCAAAATCTAGTCCCGATGTATAAATATCTTCTTTTTGTTTCTTTCCATCAATATAAATCTTGCCATCTTTAATCTGTACTGTCTCTCCCGGCAGTCCTACTACGCGCTTGATACAATAATGTGCATTCTCATTGCCATTCGGACGAAATGCTATGATTTCTCCTCTTTTCGGTTTTCGGGCGTCATAAACAATCCGATTAATTAATACGATATCTCCGTTTTTCAATACCGGACTCATAGAATCCCCGGCATTACTCACCCGTTGTCCAAAAAAGCTTACAAGCATCCCTGCCAAAATGCATACGACCAGAATTTCCGCTGCCCACTCAACTACTGCCTTGACTCTATCCCGTTTTAGCGGACCATATTTCTTTCGAAAATATAATTTCCACTTTTTTCTATCTATCGTATAATGTTTCGTCTTTGCTCTTTTTTTCATCGCCTTTTTACAGGTTGATATTCCCTTAAGAATTCCAACTTTCATATACTATGCCAACAGTTACTTTCAGATAATGAAAAAGGGACAAACTACAAATTTGTAATTGTCCCTCTCATCGTTACTATTTTACTAATTCTTTAACTTTCGCTCTCTTACCTACGCGTCCTCTTAAGTAGTTCAGTTTTGCTCTTCTTACTTTACCTCTACGAACAATCTCAACTCTTTCTACGTGTGGAGAGTGTACTGGCCAAGTTTTCTCAACTCCAACTCCGTTGGATGTCTTTCTTACTGTGAAAGTTTCTCTAACTCCGCCACCCTGTTTCTTCAAAACAGTTCCTTCGAAAACCTGAATTCTTTCACGGCTTCCCTCTTTGATCTTAGCGTATACTTTTACAGTATCTCCTACATTAATTTCTGGAGCATTCTCTTTTAACTGCTCAGCTTCGATGTTTTTAATAATATCGTTCATTGTGTGACCTCCTTAATATTTGACGTTCTTAACACCTTTCGTGCCAGAGGACCATCGCTCTTCTTTTCACAAACAACTGTTGTAGTTTATCATATTTCCAATTATTATGCAAGTAGTTTTCTAGAATTTCATCATATTTTTCGTAACATTTTCGTAATATTTTCTTCTTGCACACTTATATCTCAGTATTCTTATTCTTTTCTTGTTCTTCCAGCCATTTTTTCTCTTTTTTTGTCAGCTCACATTTGACAAATAAATCCGGACGTCGTTCTTTTGTTCTAAGAATTGACTGTTCTCGTCTCCATTTTTCAATGTTTGCATGATGACCGGATAAGAGAATCGAAGGCACTTTCTTTCCATGCCACTCCTCCGGTCTGGAATATTGCGGATATTCCAAAAGATTATCCTGAAACGACTCAAATTCTGCCGATACATCATTGTGAAGTACTCCCGGAACCAATCGTGAAATCGTATCGACCATAACCATTGCCGGAAGCTCGCCTCCTGTCAAAACGTAATCCCCGATTGACACATAATCCGTAACAATCTCTTCCAAGACACGTTCATCAATTCCCTCATAGTGTCCGCACAAAAGAACCAAATCCTCTTCCTGTGCCAGTTCTTCTGCCATCTTCTGATTAAATGTATCTCCTTGTGGCGATAAATAGACAACTCTTGTTTTCGTTGAATCCGCTTTCTTCTCACCATATTTGTCATCTGTCTGAACACAATCACTTCGACACTCTATGTTTCCGTTTTCGGTCTGATTTTCTTCACTTTTGCTCTCTTGCTTTCTCTTCGCAATAGATTCTTCGATAGACTGATATGCCAGATAAACCGGTTCGGCCTGCATCAACATCCCTGCACCACCGCCATACGGATAGTCATCCACACTCTGATGTTTATTGAAGGCAAAATCACGGATATTGACCGCCTCAATCGACAGCAGATCACGTGCGATTGCTCTTCCGATGATGCTGGTATTCAATCCGTTCATCACCATCTCCGGAAACAACGTCATAATATGGAAGTTCATTATACCAATCCCTCCAACAAATGTACTTTCATCTGCATTGCTTCTACATCCACATCCAGAATACAATCATGAATAGCCGGAATCAGCACTTCTCCGTATTTTTCAAATTCCACTACATAAACTTCATTCGCACCGGTCTCTATAACATCTACCAGTTTTCCCGCTTCGCCTTCATCTGTGGTCACATCCATTCCGATCAGATCTGCAATATAGTATTCGTCGTCTTCCAATTCAATTGCATCTTCTCTTGTCACGAATAAACTTTTTCCTTTGTATCTTTCAATATCATTTATATTATCGATTCCTTTAAATTTCAGGATTACAAATTGTTTAAAAAATTTGACTCCCTGAATTTCTAACGGCATCTGTTCTTTTCCTGTATCAAGTATTACATTTTTGAGGCTTTTGAAACGCTGTGCATCATCTGTTGTAGGAAATACCTTCACTTCGCCTCTGACTCCATGTGTAGATGAAATCACACCTACCTGCAATAACTGTTCCATAATCGAACTCCTTATCTAAAACAAGGGACAGTCATAACGGCTGTCCCTTCTTGTTGCTAAGTATATATCCAAATACTCAATTGCTTTTATTACTGAACAATATCAACAACCACTCTCTTATCTTCTTTTGTAGCTGCTGCTTTTACTACAGAACGGATTGCTTTTGCAATACGACCCTGTTTTCCGATCACTTTACCCATGTCTCCATCGGCAACATGTACTTCCAACACTGTTGTCTTGCCTTCCTGACGCTCTGTAACAACAACTCCATCCGGGTTGTCCACTAATGCTCTTGCAATAACTTCTACTAATTCTTTCATTTACGCGCACCTCCGCGAAAATACTGTTTCGAAATAATGTATTTTAATTATTTCTCGATTCCAGCTACTTTGAAGATTTTAGAAACAACTTCTGTTGGCTGAGCACCGTTGTTGAGCCATTTTTTAGCAGCTTCTTCGTCTACTTTGATTGCGCTTGGCTCGCAGTTTGGATCGTATGTTCCGATCTCATCGATGAATCTTCCGTCTCTTGGAGATCTAGAATCTGCTACAATGATTCTATAAAAAGGAGCTTTCTTCTGTCCCATTCTTCTTAATCTAATTTTTACTGCCATGTTAAATACCTATCCTTTCTTTTTTACCTTCATACTTTTAGCGAATGATTCGCTTTATTTTTTATCTATGTGTTAAAAAGGGAGTTTAAATCTACCTTTCTTACCACCCATGCCGCCCATGAGTCCCGGAAGTTTCTTCATCATCTTCCTTGTCTCATTAAACTGCTTCACCATGCGGTTCACTTCCGCAATATCCACACCTGCACCTTTTGCAATTCGGTGTTTTCTTGATGGATTCAACAAGTCTGGATTTCTTCGTTCTTCCACTGTCATTGACTGTATCATCGCTTCCATCCGTGCCATCTTCTTCTCATTCTCTTCCGAGTCCAAATCCGGCATCTTCTTGTTGCCCATACCCATGCCCTGCATTCCCGGCATCATACCGAGTATACTGGAAAGGCCGCCCATCTTCTTCATCTGAGCCATACTGTCCAGATAATCTTCATAGTCGAACTGGGCCTTCTTCATCTTCTCCATCGTCTTCTTGGCCAACTCTTCATCCATCTCTGCGCCCGCTTTTTCAATCAGCGTCAGCACATCGCCCATGCCAAGAATTCTGGATGCCATTCTGTCCGGGTAAAACTGCTCCAAATCAGAAAGTTTCTCACCCATACCAACATATAGAATCGGCTTTCCTGTCACCGCCTTGATCGACAGCGCAGCTCCGCCTCGTGTATCTCCATCTAACTTCGTCACAATAACGCCGTCAATACCAATCTTCTCATTAAAGTTGCTTGCAACGTTGACTGCATCCTGACCTGTCATTGCATCGACAACAAGGATTGTCTGATGTACCGTAACTGCTTCTTTGATTTCCTGAAGCTCTTCCATCATCTCCTCATCGATATGAAGTCGTCCGGCTGTATCGAGGATTACGATATTGTTCTTATTCTTTATCGCATGTTCCATCGCAGCCTTTGCGATATCCGCAGGTTTAATCTTATCTCCCATGGAGAATACTTCCACGCCCTGCTTCTCGCCGTTGATCTCCAACTGCTTAATCGCAGCCGGTCTATATACATCACAGGCTACCAGAAGTGGTTTCTTGCCTTTTAACTTGAACTTCCCTGCCAACTTTGCAGTTGTTGTTGTCTTACCTGCACCCTGCAGACCAGCCATCATAATGACTGTGATCGCACTTCCCGGCTGAAGCTGAATCTCTGTTGTATCAGAACCCATCAGCTTTACAAGCTCTTCGTTAACAATCTTGATCACCATCTGTCCCGGATTCAGTCCGTTCATCACGTCCTGACCGATTGCCCGCTCCTGAACCTCTTTCACAAAGTTCTTCACGACTTTGAAGTTTACATCTGCTTCCAGAAGTGCCATCTTAACTTCTTTCAAAGCTGCTTTGACATCATCTTCTGTAAGTCGTCCTTTACTTCTTAAATTTTTAAATACATTCTGAAGTTTTTCAGTCAAGCTGTCAAATGCCATTCTATAACTCCTCTATAATTCGATTGGAAATCTGCCGAATCTGTGAAATCATCTCTTCCGGATGCTTTCCTGTCTCTTCATAAGTATCAAGTACTTCATCAATCTGTCGTACCTTTGCCTGAATTGATAAGAACTTTTCCACCAGATGCAGCTTCTCTTCATATCCTTCCAATGTCTTCTGACATCGTTTTACAAGGTCATGTACTCCCTGCCTGCTGATTCCTGCCTCTTGAGCAATCTCACTCAAAGATAAGTCATCCAGTACAAACTGTTCATACACTTCCTTCTGATGATTATTCAGCAACTCGCCGTAAAAATCATACAATAATGATTGTTCTAATATTTCATTCACAATTATCACCTATGCTATCTTACATGAAATGTTCCATGGTGTCAAGTATTTTTTCTTGACACCATAATATTTTTTTATTTTGACATTCCAAGCAGATTTTATTTCATCAGATTTTTCATATTCAGCATCCCCCAACCTTGTTCCCCACTGTTTTCCCGTTTACAGCTTTCCCTCAGACGCAACTTCACCTCTACATTGGTCATATCCGGATATTTCGATAACAGACATGCAATTGCTCCCGCTGCTACCGGTGTTGCCATAGACGTTCCGCTCTTTGCGATATATGGTTTTTTCCAACGGTGCAGATATTGTCCATTACAGCTTACGACCTGCGTTCCCGGTGCTACCAAATCCGGCTTAACGACACACAGATTCGTCGGCCCTCTTCCAGAATAATTCCATTCCTCACGTGGATGAATATTTACAATCTGTGAATTTCCCACCGTCCCTACCGTAATTACCTTTCTGCTGCTTCCCGGAACTGCAATGCTCCCTTCCTTCGGTCCGTAGTTTCCTGCTGATACCACAACAATCAGTCCTGCATCCCATAACATTTCGACACCCGATAGCAGATTCTTTTCTTCCATACTATCCAGTTGCGGTTTTGCCCCCACTGAAATATTGACAATCCGAATCTGTCTTTTTTCTTTCAATGCTAATATCCAACGGATTCCTTCCATGACATTACGCACACTTCCATTTCCCTGCCGGTCCAACACCTTTCCGATAATCAGTTCACTTTTCGGTGCCATTCCACCATATACTCCATCTGACATTTTCCCACTTCCTGCAAGAATTCCAGCTACATGCGTTCCATGTCCACTGTCATCGTACACAAATCTACATCGGTTCACAAAATCTGTAAACTCAATGATCCGCCTGTCAAAATCCGGATGTAGGATAATCCCCGTATCCAGCACTGCAATTCGGATTCCCTGGCCGAGATACTTACCCTCTTTCATCTCATCGGTCCAATATTCAATTGCTTCCTTTACCTGCTTCATGAAAAAACCTTTTTGTTTCAATTTATTCACTCCGCTATTCCCCCATGTTATCGTATCCTATCCATTTTTCAAAAAAACAAATTATTTTTTCACACTTTTACTTTTCTCACATACTATAACATTGTAAATAATCAACTTTGGAGGATATATCGAATGAGTGATTTAACTGCTACAAACTGTGGATGTGGTTGCGACAACAACTGTGGAGGAAACTGGGGAAATAATTCTTGTCTGTGGATTATCCTGTTACTCTTCTGCTGTGGCGGATGCGGTGGAAATGGCAGAATGGGCGAAGGCTGTGGCTGTGATAGCTGCATGTGGATTATTCTGTTGCTTATCTTCTGTGGTGGATGCGGCAATAACGGACTGGGCTGCGGCTGCTAATCTTTCTTTTCCATCAAAATACATTTCTGTATAATATGAGCTGGGAATCCTTCCCAGCTCATATCTTATTCTTTCTGCTTTATATTTTCCACCTCAGTCTTACCTGTCATTGCTTTTCTCTCTCTTTTTTTCTCTATTTTCTTCTGACTTTTCCTCTTCTGTTCCTTTATCCAACCGCTTTTTCAACATACAATCTTCATCCAACTCATATACTGCATTACCATCAATGATTAATCTACGTTTCATAATTCAAGCTCCAATCTGTTTCTTCTATATATAATATGCTCTTTTTATTTATCGGACTGTACTTTTTCCTTGATTCCACACATGCAGCATGGAACTTCCATCTTTTCTTAACATGCCCCATCACACATATTTTTATCCGGCATATCATATATATCAGATATGGAAAAGAAATCAACAATCCCACTCTCACCCTTTGATGAACTGACTGTTCCATCCGAATTGCAGCTTCTAAAGCTTATTCTTCCATACACACCTGTGACCAATCAAAAAACGCTTGGAATTTTAATCAAGTTTCTGGAACTACAACATACCATTCGATTTTTTCAACATTTTACACTCAAACTACAAAGTCAAACAGTCAATGCGTCTGTATCTTTCTCGCAACTTATAGATGACATTACACCTTATCTTTCCGAGCGAGATGCACAAATGCTTACTTCAATTCAAAATGTAATGAATATTATGGAAATGGCACAGATGTTTCAAGACTCTTCTGCTGCTTCACCGATGGATTTGTTCTCCGGGATGCTTTCCCCTGAACAGCAGGAAATGTTTCAAATGTATCAGACGATGTTTCAACAGGAAGGAGATCTATCAAATGAACGAATGGATGAATCATCCGCTTCTAAAGAATATGAATCCGGTGAAATACAATCTCATTCAGATGGCAGCAAACAAAACAGCGGGAAAATCAGGCAAGGAATTGATGCCAATCATGATGGCGTTGATCACCAATGCAAATAAACAGGGCATCCAGTTTACCCCTGAGGAAATGTCTTTGATTCTGGATATTTTAAAAGAAGGAAAACCGCCGGAAGAGCAAACTCAAATCGACCGCACCGTTCAAATGATAAAAGCAGTTATGATGAAACATTCTTTAAAATAACAAAAATTGCCCTGACAGCTTCTGAATTAAGCTACCGGGGCAGTTTCTGCAAATAACTATCATTTTTCACATTCTTTGATTCTCCTAGAATCCTTCTTTCCGTCTGCGTTCCCGCATCTCACGCCGTTTCTGTGCAGCTTCCCATTCTCCCTTTTGTTCCTCCGTCTCTATAATCAGTTCCGGCACTTGAATCGGATGATCATTCTCATCTAAAGCTACCATCGTAAGATATGCTCTGTTGATTGGTCGTCTCATTCCTTTTTTATCTTCCACGTAAGTATCAACACGAACCTCCATAGAAGTATTACCAACATATGTCAAACGACCAATAATCACAACATGGTCTCCGAGATATGCTCCCCTGATAAATTTTAAATTATCAATGGAAGCAGTAATACAATTTTCTCTTGTATGACGCATTGCAACAATTCCTGCCACTTCATCAATCCATTGGACAAGCATTCCACCAAACAATCTTCCTGCCGCATTCAGGTGATTCGGGCGAATTATGTATACGGTTTCTACTCTGGATTCTTCCATTTTTCTTTTTTCACGCACGATAACTTTCTCCTTCAACTTATTCCCATCATTTTTTCATTTATACCCATTGTAATCCCAAAATCTCAACTTTAAAAGTCCCACTGCTCATGTATCGCATAAGATACAAAATTATGGTTCGCAATTCCTTTGAACAGCAACGCATCTTACCATTTCAAATCGCCTTTGGCGATGGACGAAACAATAGTTGGATTCAAGACAATATCTTTTTGAATTTCATCTGGTAAATTCATTTGCCATCATGTATCATAGTAATTACAAATTTGTGTTCACAGAATCTCTGTGAAGCATAACAATTACAGATAAGAGGTTTTTATCATGCACAATATAAAATTAACCCTGCAATACGATGGCACCCGCTATCAAGGATGGCAGAAGCCCGGTAAAAAGGGAAATGCAACTACTATTTCCGGCAAACTTACCGAAGTATTATCTCGAATCACAGACGAAGATATCGTATTGTACACTGGAGCAAAAACCGAATCAGGCGTACACGCGGATGCACAAGTTACCAACTTCAAAACGAACTTACATCTATCTTTAAATAATTTAAAGGCAGAATTAAACCATTATCTTCCACAAGACATCGCAATTTTATCTGTGGAGGAAGTTCCGGAACGTTTCCATGCTTCCCTCAATACACAAGCAATAACCTACTTATACCGAGTAAGCTGCGCTCCGATTGAAGATGTATTTACGAGAAAATATAAGTATCATCTGCCAGAACTGCTTAATCTTGATGCAATGCAGCAGGCTGCTTCACTACTTATCGGAACACATGATTTCAAAAACTTTTCTTCCGGAAAGACAAAGAAATCAACGGAAAAAGAACTGTTTTCCATCGACATTTATCAAGGAGAATTGATTCCTAACTCTTTGCTTTTAAGAACTGACCAGCCTTCTGACACAGATTTTGTTTTTCTTTTAAAAGCAAAAGATTTTTTACATCAGATGCCTTGTTATTTAATCGAAGCTTTATTAGAAATCGGACTCGGAGCGCGAAACGAATCTTCCATTCCGCTTATCTTTTCCGGTGAAGATACGATTTCCAAATGTTGTCCGGCTCACGGACTGTTCCTTCATGAAATAGCCTATCCGGATAACATGTAACCAATTGATAATCCAAAATTTTATACACTATAACAAGGAGGCGCTATTATGCCAATATCACTCTACTTTATACTACTCTACTTTTTTGTGTATGGTTTCTTAGGCTGGTGTACCGAAGTCGGATATGCTGCCTTTAAGACTCATCACTTTGTAAACAGAGGATTCCTAAACGGACCGATCTGCCCGATTTATGGAGTCGGTGTTACCGCAGTTATAACGGTTCTCACTCCTTACAAATCAGATATCATTGTTCTGTACATTCTATCCGTCGTACTTGTAACTGTTCTGGAAGGACTGACCGGATGGGCAATGGACAAGATTTTCCACAATAAATGGTGGGATTATTCAGACATGCCATTGAATATCGGCGGATATGTATGCTTGCTTTTCTCTATCGTATGGGGATTCACCTGTCTGCTTATCATCTATTTTGTACAACCATTGATCCACCATGCACTTGCCCTCATTCCAACGGTTGTAGGGATCGTACTGATTGTAGTTTTTGGAATCATTTTGATTGCAGACTTATATGTAACAGCTTCTACGATTTTCAAATTCAACCGCAGACTGGCAAGTATGGAAAAAATCGCAGCCGAGATGCACGAGATTTCCAACCAGATTGGTCAGGAAATCTTTGAGACGACTATCCGTGCAATGGATATGCAGGAAGCTTCCAAAGAAAAACTCGCTACCGCTACCGGAGAAATCAAAGAAAAGATGCAGGATACTGCTTCTGAATTGAAAGAAAGAACTCAGGGCACTGCTTCCGAAATCAAGGAAAAAGTTCAGGATACCGCTTCTGGATTCAAAGAAAGAACTCAAGGCACTGCTTCCGAAATCAAAGAACGTGCACAAGATGCCAAAGAACGTTCTCAGGAAATTTCCGAAGAACTTCGCAGCCGAATCGCAGCTCTGCATACACGTTATCATGAATCCGCTGATAAACCGAGCCGCATTTCCCGTCGTTTGATGAACGCGTTCCCGAAGATGGAGTCGCGTCAGTACAAGGAATCTCTTGAAATATTGAAGAAACGCTGGAAACGATAACATTACATAGAGTATTTCCTTATCTTCAAATGATTAAAAAGACAGGATTCAAACCATTCCGTTTGTTTCCTGTCTCTTTTTATCACTACTCTTTACGATAGCCTATTCACACGCATTCTCTCCCGAATACTTATGCTCTGCCATATAAAACAGTCATTCGCTTCATCTCTTCTACCAACTCATCTGTCACTGCATCCTTATCCATTCTCCAAACCCAGTTTCCACCAAGTGTCGATGGCGTATTAATTCTTGCCCGCTCATCCAGACACAGATAATCCTGCATCGGAATCACACACAGATCGGCGACACTACCCATCGCCATCGCAATGAAATCCCATGCAAGTGTATCTTCATCCAACGCCGGTTTACGCAGATATTCTTTCGCAAAATCTCTACACGCTTTTGTCACCTCATGATACCATGCACGTGTTGTTGTATTATCATGCGTTCCTGTATATACTACACAATTATTCGGATAAGTGTGTGGCAGGTAATTGCCGGATTCTCTGGAATCAAATGCGAACTGAATAACCTTCATTCCCGGATATCCGGAATCTTTTAATAACTGCAATACCGAATCCGTCAAAAATCCCAAATCCTCTGCAATAATCTTCAGTCGGCCAAGTTTCTCGTTGACCGTGTTGAATAGATCCATTCCCGGTCCAGGCATCCATTTTCCATGCTCTGCGGTCTTATCTCCATATGGAATTGCATAATACTCATCAAAGCCTCGGAAATGATCAATACGCACTATATCATACAACCGGAAACAGTATGCGATTCGTTTCAACCACCAGGCATATCCTGTCTTTTTATGATATTCCCAATCATATAGAGGATTGCCCCACAACTGTCCTGTCGCGGAGAATGCATCCGGTGGGCAGCCTGCTACTGCAGTCGGTAAATGCGCCTCATCAAACTGGAACAGCTCCGGATTCGCCCATGTATCTGCACTGTCAAATGCAACATAGATTGGAACATCTCCGATAATTTCAATTCCGTTTTCATTTGCATAAGCATGTAACTTCTTCCACTGACAGTCAAACTTATACTGCTGGAACTGATAAAACTCGATCTCTTCCTTCAATTCTTCCTGTGCTTTCTTGATGTATTCCGGAACACGATTGCGGTATCCTTCCTCCCACTCAATCCAGCTTACTCCACCTTGACTTTCTTTAATCGCCATATAAAGACAATAATCCGGCAGCCACTCCTTATTCTCTTCTATAAATCTCTCATAATCCGCATCTGCTTTGAATCTGACAAATGCTTTCCGGAGTAATTTAAAGCGATTGAAATATAATTTTTCATAATTAATCTCATCGTTCTTATCTCCGAAATCAGCCGCATCACACTCTTCTTCTGTCAGTAATCCCTCCTGAATCAGTGTTTCCAAATCAATAAAATATGGATTACCTGCATAAGTAGAAAATGACTGATACGGTGAATCCCCATATCCGGTCGGACCAAGTGGCAGAATCTGCCACTTCTTTTGTCCGGCTTTTTTCAACTGGTCTACAAATGTATACGCTTCCTTTGAAAAGCATCCGATTCCATATTTTGACGAAAGGGAAAATATGGGTAATAACACTCCACTTTCTCGCATTTTATTTCCTCTTTTCTTTTTTTCATTTCCTGTCTGTGCTTTTATTTGAATTGCCCACAACAAGCTTTTCTCAGCACCCACCTAATTCTTTACTGTACATGCCAGATATCTCTGTTGTACTCCTCAATTGTACGATCAGATGAGAAATATCCTGCCTTCGCAATATTAACCACCATCTTTTCAGCCCATGCCTTACGGTCTTCATATGCTTGGAGAGCTTCTTCTTTCTTTGCTGTATAGGCTTTGAAATCTAGCAATGTCATGAACCAGTCTTTATTCAACAATTCATTTTTCAGTCTTGTCAGATTCTCTTCGTGTCCGATTGCAAGCAACTGTTTGGATGTAATAAAGTCCACTGCCGCTTTGATATCCGCATCTTCCTCATAGAATTTCTTTGATACATAATCTGCTTTTGCATAGTGCTCGATTACTTCTTCACTTGAGGCACCAAATACGAAAATGTTCTCATCTCCGACAAGATCATGAATCTCTACGTTAGCACCATCCTCTGTTCCGAGAGTCAGTGCACCATTGAGCATGAATTTCATATTGCCGGTTCCACTCGCCTCTTTGGACGCCAGAGAAATCTGCTCCGAAATATCACATGCCGGAATCAGTTTTTCTGCCTTTGTTACATTATAGTTCTCAACCATAACCACTTTCAGATATGGACTCACTTCTGCATCATTATTGATCAGTTCCTGTAAACACAGAATCAAATGGATGATATCTTTCGCAATGACATAAGCCGGAGCAGCCTTCGCACCAAAAATAACCGTAATTGGTGTAGATGGTTTCTTTCCTGCCTTAATTTCCAGATATTTATGAATCACATACAATGCATTCATCTGCTGACGTTTGTATTCATGCAGACGTTTGATCTGAATATCAAAAATAGAGTCTGGATTCAGTTCTACTCCCTGTGTCTTTTTCAGATACTCACAAAGAGCCTTCTTGTTCTCTGCTTTTACTTCCAGCAACTGATTCAGTACTTTCTCGTCCTCTTTGTATGCCAACAATTTCTCCAGATTATTTGCATCATTGCGATAGTCTTTTCCAATGACTTCATCCAACATATCTGCCAGTCCCGGATTGCAGTGAATCAACCAGCGACGGAATGTAATTCCATTCGTCTTGTTATTAAATTTCTCCGGGTAGATCTGATAAAACGGATTCAGTTCTGTCTCTTTGAGAATCTCAGTATGCAGAGATGCCACACCATTTACGCTAAATCCATAATGGATATCAATGTGTGCCATGTGAACCACATCATTTTTATCAATAATAACGACTTTTTCATCGTCAAATTTTCTTCTTACTTTATCATCCAACACTTCGATGATCGGAACAAGCTGCGGCACTACTTTGTTCAAATATGCGATTGGCCATTTTTCCAATGCTTCTGCAAGGATGGTATGATTTGTGTATGCACATGTATTGGATACAATCTCAATTGCCTCATCCATTGCAATTCCTCTCTCCATCAACAGACGAATCAATTCTGGAATTACCATTGTCGGATGTGTATCATTGATCTGGATCACCGCATAATCCGCCAGATCATGTAAATTGCATCCACGTGCAACACATTCATCCAGAATCAACTGTGCTCCATTACTTACCATGAAATACTGCTGATAAATACGAAGCAGACGACCGTTATCATCACTGTCATCCGGATATAAGAACAAGGTCAGGTTCTTTGCAATATCCTCTTTATCAAATTCGATTCCATCTTTAACGATTGTCTCATCCACAGAATCCACATCAAATAAATGCAGTTTATTCGTCTGATTATTGTAACCTGTCACTTCGATGTCGTACATTCTTGACTGTAATGTCAGATTACCGAATGTAACCGGATAAGTCACGTCCGTTTTAGTCAGCCAGCTTTCTTTTTCGATCCATGGATTCGGCACTGCTTTTTGCAGCTCACTTTCAAACTCCTGCTTGAACAAACCCAAATGATAGTTCAGTCCGATTCCGTCTCCGCTCAATCCCAGTGTAGCAATCGAATCGATGAAACATGCAGCCAGACGTCCAAGACCTCCATTACCAAGCGATGGTTCCGGCTCTACTTCCTCAATCTCACAGATATCTTTTCCGTTCGCTGCAAGCACTTCTCTCACTTCATCATAGATTCCAAGATTGATCATATTGTTAGAGAGTAATTTTCCAATTAAAAACTCTGCTGAAATGTAATAGATTTTTTTCTTTTTCACCGGAGTTTCTTTTTCCTTTGCCATCTCTTGCACAATACTGCGAAGTGCATAATAAATTTCTGTATTAGAAGCCTCACCTACTCCTTTGCCGAGTCGCTGCTGTAATGATTCCTGAATATTCATAAAAATGTTTCTCCTTTCAAACCTTTGTCTGTTTTCAGTTCCTGTTTCCAACTTTTCTTGTAAACAGTTCTTGTTTTCATTTTCTATATGTATTTTACTACGATTATATTCCTTTTTCTTGCAAAATACTCTCCTTTTATAGTACAATACTATCAATTTCAAATATTATTTACTTTAAGAAGAATTCTTTCATCAAACTTTTTTGCTTTTTACAAAGGATGTGCTTATCATGAATATGAACGAATATCAAAACTATCACGAATCCAAATCACATACGACAGCCGAATTTCCCTACAATACTTATCTCTGCTGCATTCCGGTTGACTTCACGCAAGTTCCGCTCCACTGGCATGAAGAACTCGAATTCATTGTTATTACAAAAGGTTGTGGTTTTGTTTCCGTAGATTTTCAAACTCAATTGGTATCCACCGGCGATATTGTATTCGTCCGTCCCGGACAATTGCATTCCATCGAACAAAAGGACTCATTTCGTATGGAATACGAAAACATTCTGCTCTCCCCTTCCATGCTGATAACCGGTGAGCAAGATTTATGCGCGCAACAATTTATTCTTCCACTTTTAGATAATCATATTCGCACCGAAACATTTTTTACACCGGCACTTTCTTGTTATTCCGAAGTTGCATCCTGCATTCGGGAAATCGACCGACTGTGTGATATTCGTCCGGAAGGCTATCAATTAGCCGTAAAGGGGCGGATTTTCCAGCTTATGTATGTTCTTATCTCGAATCAGACAAGCAAAACCGGCATTTCTAATGCACGTTTGAAATCTCTTGATAAATTGAAAATGATTTTGAAATATGTAGAAGAACACTACGAAGAGTCTGTGAGTATTGATGATATGGCTGATTTGACACATTACAGTAAATCTCACTTTATGAAATTTTTCAAATCGCATATGGGGATGGGATTTATCGAATACCTAAATGACTATCGTCTGACTATTGCAGCACGCCTTCTCGTCTCCTCCGATGAATCGATTCTTACTGTTGCTGCACGTTCCGGATTTGATAACCTGTCTTATTTTAACCGTCTCTTCCGTAGAAAATACCATACCACGCCAGGAGCTTATCGCAGACAGATAGAAGAATAAACCATCGCAGTGCTCATCCTCACGGCACGTTTTTCATACAAAAACCAAAAAGATGATAAGCGATACAGCCAATGCTCTAAATTCCGCATTGCTCTTATCACTTATCATCTTTTTTCTCTTTCACACTCTTATATTTTCACAGCGTTTAACGGGTTTCATCACCCTGAAGATAAAGCTCGATTGGATCGATCGGATCGAACGGATTCTCTTCTTCCATCTTTGAATTGCGTCCATGTCTTCTGAGCAACTCTCCACTTTTGTTATATACCCAGAAAGAATATGCAAGAATTTTATTGATCTTCCCCATCTTCTCTTTCGTTGTCTTGGTATAAAATGTTCCGCCAACCTGGAACTTGGTCTTTTTATGAATCATAGAAATCAATTCCGTCTCACAGGTTACCGGCTCCGGGAGGATTGTATATGCTTTTCCGATGCAATCCGTCTTATGAGAATCACTGCCTCCTACCGTTACTTTTCCATACTTCTGTGCCAGTTTCATCGCCCCATCATTCGATTCCGGCGATTCACAACAGTTAAATGCTTCAACAAAGTCAAATCGTTTCATCAATTCCGGTGATTTATAAAATCGTTTTGTATTTGTAAAACTCAAATACTTCTCACCACAAGGGTGTGCCGGTCCTAATACGCCGCCATTACGATGTACCAGATCGATCAACACCGGAGCCGGCATTCCACGAAGTTCCAGTAGCTTCATCTTAACGCCTTCCGGCATAATTACCAGAATATGCCCTGCATCCCTCGTATCGTACTCAATTCCTTTCAGCACAACAAAATCCGTATGTCTCTTTCCTTTGATGTGCTCTTTCCAATAACGATATCCATTGTATGTGTTATGGTCTGTGATGACCATACCCTGAAATCCTTTTTGCTTTAATATTGTAATATACTCTTCCACGCTGACTCTACTGTCAACAGAGCCTTCCTTTACATGACAGTGCATATCAATTTTCATACGAAGCATCCCCTTTGCCTTTTCTTACCGTCTATTATTCGTCATCGTCTGTAATAATAATGAAGTCTTCATCATCTTCCAAATCATCCAAATCCGTATAATCATCCGGGTTATATCCATCTATATAGCCGCTCTCTTCATCATCTTGCTCACCATACTCGTCGTCAAACTCATCATCCAGTAAAATCGTGTCTTCCATCTTATCTACCGTTTCTGCTTTTGACTTTTTGTTTGATCTCCTATCCGACTTTTTCGCCCTCTTTGCTTCTTTTTTTGCTTCTCTCTTTGCTTTTTTCTCGTCTTTTGATTCTTCCTCTTCTTCGTCCAAATCTCCAAACATCGCTCTTGCTTTTTCTACTTCATTCTCAGTAGAATTCTGCTCTCTGATCTCTGCAGCTTTTTTCAGGTTCTTCTTTTTCCGCTTTCCGGACTCCATAGTAAACTGAACAATTCCGCCAATCACAGCAATTACCAGCATGATAGCATATCGAATCAAGGAATTGTCTGTTCCTATCAGAGTCGCAATTGCATCACCTGCCAGTACAGCTCCCATAATACTTGTCGCAACGATTGTAATCACGACCAAGAATTTGAGCGTCAACAACGCTACAACCAAACCAATTGCTGCACAAACCGCTACCAATATCCAATCTTGCGGATCAAGCAATGCAGTAGCAAGATAACTTCCTGCCGCCCATGCCATCAAAAAAGCACCCAGTCGATAGAAAAAACCTGCAAGAAATGCCATCACAATTCCAGCTCCCGCTGTAACTACCAGCATAATCGTCGTATCTAAATTCAAGCTTACCGATACGGCTGCTCCAACTCCTGCTCCGATCACAAATCCTAACAGTGCACCCCACAGGCGAACAAGTTTTAATCCAAATAAACTCCAAAGGACTCCGATAACAGCTACAACAATCAACGCGATCATCAGATTCTCATTCATCGTTTGTTTCACAGTATCTGCATCCACATTGGAAATAAAGCGTTGCAGATCATCTGCCAATGTACTTACATTCATAATGTTCTCTCCTTTTGTATATTTATAGTTCCCCTTCGTAAAATATCAAATCAAACGCTTCCGTCATCCCATTTGATACCATTTATATTTTATCAACTTTTATCTTGTTATACAAGTTGAATCCCAGAAGTTCATAGGATGTACACAAAAAAGAATCTGCTTTTCAATATAAAAAGTAAGAGCAGATGTGATTATTTATCCGATTCACATCCGCCCTTACTTTTTATGTATTACTTTATTCACTTAAAATACTGGTGGTTCGTACCTCCTGTTCTTTCCTATTCTTACAATTCGTTCTCTGATAAGAATCTCGTCCTGAAATAGATTTTACTTCTCTCATAACTTTCTCGTCATTATGATATTTCTCTATCTCTTTCTTATCCAATTACGAGAATCCTTCGTAAGTGAAACCTACTGAATATTTCTTGAAAAAGATTTGTTCTCATCTCTTGCAATGATTTCTACTTTTGGTTTTTATATCTTAGTTAATAAGATTTATTTATCACTCTTTCAGATGTTATCTATCTTTTCAATTGTATTCGTTCAGTTTTATTTGTTGACTTTATATTAGCACTCATCTTTTGATTTGTCAACATATTTTCTGTTTAATTTTTATTTTATTTTGAATTATCAGTTATTTTGATTGTATCATTCATTTTATCTGTATTCAATTTTCTTTACTCGCTCTGATACTGTCCTGTTTTCTTCTTTTTTCTCTTCTGTCTGCCCTCCCATTCATTGACTTTTGACAGAAGAATCAGTACAATATGTATGTTCACGGAAAATGTATTTTTACTCATTTTCCCCAATTAAATATAAAGGAGTTTAAGCTATGGAACATTTAACAATTCCTGAAGACTACTCGTCTCCACTTACCATTCGCGAGACAGAAGTTGCTATCAAAGAAGTAAAAGACTATTTTGAACGTGCGCTTGCGAAATCTTTGCATTTAACACGTGTTTCCGCTCCATTATTCGTTCGTCCTGAATCCGGACTCAACGATAATCTGAACGGAGTAGAAAGACCGGTTGCTTTCGGTATCAAAGAGCAGGAAGACGCTCCTGCTGAGATCGTGCACTCCCTTGCAAAATGGAAACGCTATGCCTTAAAACATTATAATTTTCATTCCGGAGAAGGGCTTTACACAGATATGAGTGCGATTCGCCGTGACGAAGATACAGATAATATCCACTCTATCTATGTTGACCAGTGGGACTGGGAAAAAGTCATTTCCAAAGAAGAACGCAACATGGAAACTTTGGAATATACAGTCAGAAAAGTATTCAGCGCACTGAAAGAAACAGAAAATTATATTTCCAGACGCTATAATTATATTGAGCCATTATTACCGGATGATATTTTCTTTGTCAGCTCACAGGAATTGGAAGATATGTATCCAGATAAGACACCAAAACAGCGTGAATATCTGATTGCAAAAGCAAAAAAAGCAGTATTCATCTCTCAGATTGGTAAGGAACTGGCTTCCGGAGAAAGACATGACGGACGTGCACCGGACTATGATGACTGGGATTTGAATGGTGATATTATTGTATATTACCCAGTCCTGGACATTGCCTTAGAACTTTCTTCTATGGGAATTCGTGTGGACGAAGAGTCTCTCGCCCGCCAGTTAAAACTTGCAGGCTGTGAAGAACGTGCTGAGCTTCCATTCCAGAAATCTCTTCTCAACAAAGAACTTCCTTACACCGTCGGCGGCGGTATCGGACAGTCACGAATCTGTATGTACTATTTGAGAAAAGCTCACATCGGTGAAGTACAGTCTTCGATCTGGCCGGAAGAAGTGTTGCAGTGTGCAAGAGAACACGGAATTCAGTTGTTATAATATAGTAATGTACGGGAAACGAAAAAAGATTCTCTGACTCTTTTTTTCGTATGCACGGCAACAGAAAAACGGTAGATGGAAACCTTTTATCCGATTTCATCTACCGTTTTTCTTATCTTATTTTATTTGAGACAACCCCCACCGCCATCTCATACTGTGCACGATGTCTTTCTTCTACGAGTGCCTTATCATATCGAATCACCCCATGATTCTCATAGGGATCATTAAAATAGTATCCTTGCTCATCGTATCCAACAAGCAACATACAATGTTCATTCGATATCCATGTAAATGTCTGTCCACCGTCTAATAACTTCCATTCTGGCCCTATCACAGGTTCTCGCATATCAATACATGCCCAAAATATCACCGGCATATCTTTGTCTATATACTTTTTCAGCAACTCTTCCATTGACGTTCCCGTTTCATCTACTGCCATAAAACAGCCGTTTGTTTCTGAAAACACGGTATTCAAAGCATTGCATATAACCGGTGCATAACATCCGTAGGACTCTTCATCATATGGACTGCCACAAAAACATTTTCTCGGATCAGGTCCATACAATTGTCCTTCTCTTATCTGAAATTCGCGTTTTTCCAATATCTCATCTATAAAACGATCCACACTGATCTCATAGCCCAGATACTGCAACAACATCACAGTCGACACACTCTCACACCCTGTAGGATAACGTAAACTCTGATCAATATATGGAGCGTCTATTTTAACCATTTTGCTGCACCTTTTGTTCTTTTCTATCCATTATTTTTCTCATTACAGACAGAACCGCAAGCAAAAGAATCACACTGATTCCCAAAGTGATCCACCAGATTTTCACAACCGCTGCGATCAGATATCCTACAATACACACACATGCAACAACCGCAACATACTGCATCTGTGTTGTAACATGATTGATATGATTACTTTGTGCTCCTGCCGAAGACATAACCGTTGTATCTGAAATCGGTGATACATGATCTCCGCAAACCGCTCCCGCAAGTACAGAAGCCACCGCAATAATCATCGTCTCCAATTGGTCAGCTTCCGGGAATAACGCAACCACGATCGGAACCAGGATTGCAAATGTTCCCCAGCTTGTTCCTGTAGAAAAAGCAAGGAATGCTGCAATAATAAACATAATCGCCGGCAAGAATAAACTTGCAGAAGTATTCGTCCCTACGATTGCTTTTACAAATTCTGCAAT
Organism: Schaedlerella sp.; assembly: GCA_052272205.1. GTDB lineage: Bacteria > Bacillota > Clostridia > Lachnospirales > Lachnospiraceae > Schaedlerella. The sequence goes on from DAVZKO010000007.1 coordinate 35,995, forward strand.
GCCAAGTGCATCACCTACTCCCTTTAACGACCACGCAAACACAAGAATCGCAACAGCCGGGATCATTAATTTAAATCCTTCTACAAAACTATCCATAAATCCTTTGAATGTCACTACTTTTCTCGGCAAATACAATACAAACATGAAAAAGATTGTGATCATTGTTGCAAAAATCAAACTTGTCTCTGCATCACATCCTGCAAATGCTGTTACAATATTGGAAGCACCGCCTAAAAAGCCGGTATAGATCATGGCTCCGATTGCAGATATGATCAATACTGCCACCGGAAGTACCAGATCAAATACTCGCCCTTTTGAAGAAACTTCCTCTGCCTTCACCTGCTCGAATTCCTCTCCACCGCTCGTAAACAGATCTCCGTTTGCAGCATTTCTCTCATGCTTCTTCATTGTTCCAAAATCAAAACCTGTGATAATCACAAACAATATCATGACCAGCGTTAATATTGCATACAAATTGTATGGTATCGTACGCAAAAACAACTGAAATCCTGTAATTTCTGCATCTTTCGGTACATAAGAATTCACTGCTGCCGCCCAGCTTGAAATCGGAGCGATAATACAGACTGGTGCTGCCGTTGCATCAATGATGTAAGCAAGCTTTGCTCTGGATACCTTAAATTTGTCTGTCACCGGACGCATAACAGATCCTACTGTCAGGCAGTTAAAATAATCATCTACAAAAATCAATACCCCCAGACCGGTAGTCGCAAGCAAAGCACTCCGCTTAGACTTAATCTTACTTCCTGCCCAGTTTCCATATGCAGCCGATCCACCGGACTTCGACATCAGTACAATAATCATTCCCAACAATACATCAAAAATCAGGATATTCATATTAATACTGTTCTTCATAATATCAAAAAATGCTACAAATGCATTCCATGGATGAAAACCAGTGTATAACAACGCTCCGACTGCAACTCCAACAAATAACGAACTGTACACTTCCTTTGTCACCAGTGCCAAAATAATAGCAAGCAAAGGAGGTACAAGGGACCACCATGTGCCAATAAAGATCGAACTATCCATTCTTATTCTCCTTCACTTCCCTAGAACAGAAGTCTTACGCAGCCATACATGCCGGCATCATTTCCAAGTGTTGCCAAAGCAATCTTTGTCTCGCGGCATGCGTGAAATGCCTTCTCTTCATATTTTTTCTGAATTCCATTGATCAGAATATCTCCGGCTTTGGATACCCCGCCACCGATTACAAAGATCTCAGGATCTACCACACCTGCTACATTGGCCATCGCTGTACCAAGCATTGTACAAAGTTTGTCCACCAATTCTACTGCAACTTCATCATTCTCTTTTGCCACATCAAAAATATCTTTCGCAGTCAGTGGTTCAAAACCTGTCAGTTTTGTCTCTCTTGTTTCATTCTGTAATTTTTTCTTTGCCATACGGACAATTCCTGTTGCTGATGCATACTGCTCCAGGCAACCTTTATTTCCGCATCCGCAGCACTCAGTCTCCTCATCATCCATGTGGATATGTCCGATTTCTCCACCTGCGCCGTGAGAACCTGCAATGATCTTACCATCTACGATGATTCCGCCACCGACACCGGTTCCAAGTGTTACCATAACAACATTCTGATGGCCTTTTCCGCCACCCTGCCACATCTCGCCAAGTGCCGCTACATTGGCATCATTTCCTGCTTTTACAAACAAACCAGTCTTATCAGCCAATTCTTTTTCTACATTGATGACACCCCATCCGAGATTCACACATTTATGTACCAGACCTTCTCCGTCTACCGGTCCCGGAACTCCAAGTCCGATTCCCTGTACATCCTCTTTGTCAATTCCTTTTTCTTCCAATTTACCAAGCACCGCTGCGGCCACATCATCTAAAATTGCAGCGCCCTGATTCTCTGTGTTTGTTTTGATCTCCCATTTTTCAAGGATGACTCCGCTCATATCGAATAAACCGATCTTACATGTCGTTCCACCGATATCAACACCAAATCCATATTTTTTCATATCTCTACCTTGCCGAATCCAATTCGGTCACCTTTCTTTTTCTTTTCTGAACAGTTTATGTTGCTGGTCACAGGTACTGTGACCAGTAACCAGTTCTTATTTTACCTAATCTGGTTCCCATCCGTCAACCGATAACTTTTGTTCTTTTTTACATTCTTTTTTTCTCTTCACGTGCATTCTTTTCCATATCGACAAACATCATGACAAATGCAACAAAAAGAATTGCAGAACAGATCAAAATTGCCCTTTCTTTCAACAGAAGAACAAACTGATTCCCGATTACCGCACCCGCCACGAAACAGAGGATCACACCATAATATAGAAAACTTTTATGAAGTGAACTCTTCTTTTTTGTTCTGAAATAATCCGACAGATTCTGTGTCGCACTTCGCAGATTGCCGATACACATCGTCGTTGCGATTCCATTTCCATGAATCTTACGAAAACTTTCTACCTGAATCCCACATGCAAATGAAGTCAGACTGTTCGCCAGTGTATTCATTTCCTGCGGAATAAAACTTACACCGATCAGCACAATTGCTTCTGCTAATACCGAAAACTGCCTCCAGTGAAAAATCCCCTCTTCATTACTCTTATACCGAATCACTTCCGCCAGAGCAATTCCAATTGCAAATGCGAACACAGGGAATAAATAATGTGCCGCCAATCCCCATTCTCTCTGCGAAAGATGAATTCCGAGCAACAGCATATTACCGGTCTGTGCATTGGCAAACACCTGGTCCCTGCATATATAAGAATAGGCATCCATAAATCCTCCGGCAATTGCAAGCACAATTCCCAGGCGAATAGATTCTGACATTTGTTTTGAATGTTTCATGATTCCCCTTCTCTCTTTCGTATTTATCACAACACATTATAATAAGTTCTTTTGTATCTGTAAAGTATTGTTGCTTTTTTTCAAATGAGGTATATAATGGACTCAGAAATATGTGTTATTTTTGAGGAATTTTAAAAATAGCCGCAGGAAAAGAGAGGTATTTATAATGAGTAAAATTGATGAAGTAAGAAGTGCTATGGTAGCAGCTATGAAAGCAGGAGACAAAGAACGTAAAGCAGCGCTTTCTTTCCTCTTATCTTCTCTTAAAAATAAAGCCATCGACAAAAGAGCTGATTTGACTGAAGAAGAAGAAAATCAGGTTGTATTAAAAGAGATCAAACAGTTAAAAGAAACTCTGGAGATGACACCAGCCGACCGTACCGATATCATTGATGAATGTAACACCCGTATCGCTGTTCTTGAAGAATATGCTCCAAAGATGATGAGCGAAGACGAGATCAAAGACGTTGTAACATCTGTACTTGCCGACCTTGGACTCGATGCTCCTACTGCCAAAGACAAAGGTAAGATCATGAAAGAACTGATGCCAAAAGTCAAGGGTAAAGCCGATGGTAAACAGGTTAACAATATCGTTGCAACATTTTTCAACTAATCTGCGAATCTACACAAAATGTGCCACCCACTTTCCCGGATGGCACATTTTTTATATCTATACCTCCTCTAAGAAACTACCGCACGCTCATCCCTCGATTAACTCTCTCGTTTTGTTCCCCAGAAATATAGTGCAACGGTTCCCGGTCCTGTATGACTTCCGATTGTCGTTCCGATATTGTTGATCATCACTTTCCCTTTCAGATTCGGAAATCGCTCTTCAATCATATCGGCAACTTTTCTTGCATCCTCATAACATGCTGATTGAGACATATAACATTTGTCTGCATATTCCAATCCGCCGATTGCAAACTGCTCCATCTTTTTGACCGTTTCTTTCGCAACTTTCTTCTTTCCTCGTATCTTAAATTGCGGAATTAGTTTTCCCTCATTACTTACATTTAACAGCGGACAAATATCTAACGCGGTTCCAAACCAGCCGGAAATTTTGGATACTCTTCCACCTTTGATAAAAAATGTCAAATCTGTTGTAAAAAACCAATGATGTACTTCCAGCTTGTGCTCCTCCGCCCATGAAGCTACTTCTTCAATTGATTTGCCTTCATCACGTAAATCCGCCAGTTTATCCATCAAAAGTCCGTATCCCGAAGATGCTGCCAGAGAATCGATCACATAGATCCTACGGTCCGGATATTCTTCTTCCAACATTTCTTTTGCTGTGCGTGCTGAGTTCAATACCCCTGAAATTCCGGATGACAGAGTTACATGAAGAATATCTTTCCCGGCCTCCAGAAATGGTCTGAAATATTCCACAAACTCCCCAACGTTAATCTGTGAAGTCTTTGTCTCTGCTCCTTCCTGCATCTTCTTATAGAATTGATCAAATGGCATCGATTGACCGAGATCATCTGAATATTCTACTCCGTCCATAAAATAATGAAAGCAAACGTAAGATATCTTTCGTTCTTCAAAAAACTCTCTCGGCATATCTGCTGTAGAACAACAACTTAAAATGTACTCTCCCATTTTTCTACTCCTTCTTTATTCACACTCCATTTTTATACTCTTTTGTAGCCTTTTGCAACTATCCACTCCTTGCAGACAGAAACTTTGTTTTTATTATAAAACATTTTATCTGAAACACAATTCTTTTTTCTCTCCCCTTAAAAATTCGTATAAACTTACCTTGTTAAAAACACAACGTTAAATTTTTATCGTTATATTGTACAAATTTTAACAAACTATTTTTTATATTTTTGTGCATTTTTCTTGCTTTTTTTTAGATTTTCGCATAGAATGGAATCAATCGAATTTATGCACCATATTCTGATGCGTAAATGTTCTTGCGATTTCAATAATTTATGTAAAGGAGAATTTGAAATGAGTAGATTAGAAATCCCTACCCCTATACGGGCGCAGGTCGTTGTCGAGGGACTCTATCGTGATTTGGAACGAAGAATCGAATCCAGCCCTCCGGGACTCTGTCCGGTAGATATGACACGTGCATTTTTGGAAATGTGTCATACACAGTCTTGTGGAAAATGTGTTCCTTGCCGTGTCGGATTATGGCAGTTAAAGAATCTGTTGACAGATGTTTTAAACGGTGAGGCCACAATGAAAACCTTAGATGAGATGACTGAGCTTGCCACTTCTATCATGGAAAGTGCAGACTGTCCGATCGGATATGAAGCTGCCAACATGGTATACAAAAGTTTATTAGGATGTCGTGAAGATTACGAGGAACATATTCGTCAGGGAAGATGTACCTGTCAGTATACACAACCCGTTCCTTGTGTATCTTTGTGCCCTGCACATGTGGATATTCCAGGTTACATCTCACTTGTTCGCGTAGGACGCTATGCGGATGCAATTCGTCTGATCCGCAAAGACAATCCATTTCCGACAACCTGTGGCTTCATCTGTGAGCATCCTTGCGAAGCACGATGCCGCCGTAATATTGTGGATGATGCAGTCAATATCCGCGGACTCAAACGTGTTGCTGCTGATTTTGCAGGAGAGGTTCCACCTCCGGTCTGTTCCCCATCTACAGGTAAACGCATTGCCGTTGTAGGAGGCGGTCCGGTCGGATTAAGTGCAGCGTACTTCCTTCAGTTGATGGGACATCAGACTCATGTATTCGAGATGCTTCCGAAACTAGGCGGTATGCTCCGCTATGGTATTCCAAACTATCGTCTGCCAAAAGATCGTCTGGACGATGATATCAATACCATCTTAAAGACCGGTGTAGAAGTAGAATATGGCAAACGAATCGGCGAAGATATCACCATTCAGAGTCTTCGTGAAGAATATGATGCCGTATTGATTTCCATCGGAGCAAGTACAGATAAAAAACTAGGTATTGAGGGAGAAAATGCTGACGGTGTTCTCTCCGCAGTCCGTTTCCTTCGTGATGTAGGTGAAGGTACGCCTGCCAATCTTGACGGACAGGAAGTTGCCGTTATCGGCGGCGGTAATGTATCGATGGATGCAGTTCGTACAGCCAAACGTCTCGGTGCCAAGAAAGTAAGTATTGTATATCGGCGTCGTACAGCCGATATGACAGCGCTTGCTGCCGAAATCGAAGGTGCGATTGCAGAAGGTATCGAAGTTCAGACATTGATGGCTCCATCCAAGATTGAAGTGGATGAGAACGGACACGTAAGTGGTATCTATGTTACTCCACAGATGATCAGTAAGATCAAAGATGGTCGTGCCAGTGTACGTCCGACCGGAGAGCCGGATGTATTTATCCCTTGTCAGACATTGATCGTTGCCATCGGACAGGATATCGAATTCCAGCACTTTGAAGAAGCAGGCGTACCGGTTCAACGCGGTAAGATCATGACAGCCACATCCGGTGGTTTCGACAACATCCCAGGCGTATTCGCCGGTGGAGACTGTGCATCCGGTCCTGCAACTGTAATCAAAGCAATCGCTGCTGCCAAAGTCGTAGCTGCCAACATCGATGAATATCTCGGATATCATCACATCATCAGTTGTGATGTTGAGATTCCAGAACCGGAACTTTGTGATCGTAAACCTTGCGGAAGAGTAAACTTGACGGAACGTGAAGCAGGAGAACGTGTCTGTGACTTTGAAGGTGTTGAAAACTGCATGTCCGAAGCCGAGGCCAAACAAGAAGCAGGACGTTGTCTGCGCTGTGACCACTTTGGCTATGGAAGTTTCAAAGGAGGTCGAGAAACATTATGGTAAATATTACAATTGATAATCAAACAATCTCCGTACCGGAAGGTACAACCATTATGGAAGCGGCTGCATCCATCGGCATCCAGATTCCAAAACTTTGCTATTTAAAAGGCATTAATGATATCGCAGCCTGTCGTGTCTGCGTTGTCGAGCGTGAAGGGATGGATCGACTCATGACTTCCTGTAACAATGTTGCAATAGAAGGCATGGTGATCCACACCAACAGCCCAAAAGTAAGAGATGCCCGCAAGAAAACCGTACAGTTGATTTTATCCCAGCATGACTGCCAGTGTGCTACTTGTGTCAGAAGTGGAAACTGTACCTTACAGAAAATTGCAAATGATCTGAATATTATTGATATTCCATACAAACAGCGTCTGGAAGATTTCCCTTGGGAAAAGGATTTTCCGTTGATTCGTGATTCGAAAAAATGTATCAAATGTATGCGCTGTATTCAGATCTGTGATAAGATTCAGGACTTACATATCTGGGATGTAACAAGTACCGGTTCCAGAACTACGGTCAATGTAACCGGCAATAAGAAAATTACCGATGTATCCTGTTCTCTTTGCGGACAGTGTATTACACATTGTCCGGTAGGTGCTCTGCGCGAGCGTGATGATACAGAAGAAGTATTCCGTGCAATCGCCGACCCGAACAAAGTTGTCGTAGCTCAGGTTGCTCCTGCTGTTCGTGCCGCATGGGGCGAGGCTTTGGGACTTTCCAGAGAAGAAGCGACAGTCGGTAAGATTATGGATTCACTCAAACGTCTCGGTGTAGACTATGTATTTGATACCACATTTTCCGCAGACCTCACTATTATGGAAGAAGGAAATGAATTTCTTCAGCGGTTTACAAAAGGAGAATTGAAGTTACGCCCGATGTTCACATCCTGCTGTCCGGGATGGATTCGATTCATCAAATCTCAGTATCCACACTTGGTACCACAACTTTCTACTGCCAAATCACCGCAGCAGATGTTCGGTGCAGTGATGAAGACCTATTTCGCAGAGTCCATCGGTGTAAAACCGGAAAACATTTATACCCTTTCCATCATGCCTTGTGTTGCGAAAAAGGGTGAGCGTAACATGGAACTGTACTATAAAGAATATGCCGGAAATGATATCGATGCGGTTCTTACAACCCGCGAGTTGACACGTATGATTCGTTCTTCTCACATCTCCCCTTCCACATTGGTAGACCGCGAATGTGACCAATTGATGAAGGAAGGTACCGGAGCAGGTGTTATTTTCGGAGCAACCGGCGGAGTTATGGAAGCCGCACTTCGTTCCGCACATTATCTTGTGACAGGCAAGAATCCGGAACCGGATGCATTTAAAATCGTACGAAGTCCTTCTTTTGAAACAGGTGTGATCGAAGCCGAAGTACAACTCGGTGATGCAACTGTAAGAGCTGCTGTTGTCAGCGGACTTGGAAATACACGTAAACTGATTGAGGCACTCGAACATGGGGAAGTACATTACGACTTCGTAGAAGTTATGGCATGTCCTGGTGGATGTGTCGGCGGTGGCGGACAGCCGATCCATGATGGAGAAGAACTGGCTCATGAACGTGGAGAAAACCTCTACTTCTTAGATGCCCATGCACCACTTCGATTCTCTCATGAGAATCCGGATGTATTGAAGCTGTATGCTGATTATATGGAGAAACCATTATCTCACAAATCACACATGCTTCTTCATACAGACCATAATGCATGGGAAATGCCGAAATCTTGATTTCAATAACTACAACTAAATCGAAGCCCTTTTATACATAAAATATGTATAGAAAAAAAGAGACGTAAGCGAAAAACTTGCGTCTCTTTTTGGCTTTGGATTATCTGTACTTATGAAACTGCCAATATGCAGTCACACCGATAAACTCCTCTTCTATCCTAATAATGCATGTGCTTTCTTAGACTTCATCATACGTATCCAGAAAATGATGCTTTACACCATGTTCTTTATATGCCACAACTGTGCTTAAGTTTACATTCTCCACACTCTTGAAAATGTTTCCCTCCACATACTTGTTCTTCTTTTTCAACTCCTGGATCAGTGCTTTAATTTCCATTCTCTTAGACTGATTCTCCTCATTGTTACAGGTTGTACAAGTATCTGTAAATTTACATGCACACTGAATGAAATGCAGATTGTTGTAATCTCTCCAGGCCTTAATACTATCCTCGCGAATTAAATACAATGGACGAATCAATTCCATTCCCTCAAAGTTTGTGCTGTGAAGTTTCGGCATCATTGTCTGAACCTGTGCTCCATACAACATTCCCATCAAAATCGTCTCAATGACATCATCATAATGATGTCCAAGTGCAATCTTGTTACAGCCCAGCTCTTTTGCATAACTGTATAAATGTCCTCTTCTCATACGGGCACACAGATAACATGGTGACTTCTCTACATTGTATACTGAATCAAAAATATCCGACTCGAATACTGTGATCGGCACTTTTAATTTTCTTGCATTTTCCTCGATAACCTGTCTATTCGCCGGACTGTATCCTGGATCCATCACAAGGAACTTCACTTCAAACTGAAATTTATTATGACGCTTTAATTCCTGAAATAATTTTGCCATCAGCATGGAATCCTTGCCGCCTGAAATACAGACTGCAATTCTATCGCCTTCTTTTACCAGCTCATACTGATTGATTGCTTTCGTAAACTTTGTCCAGATTGGCTTATGAAATTTCTTGCGAATACTCTGCTCTACATCCGCACAGATTTCATCTGCCTCCTGTTGCTGCATCGTATCCAGCAGCCATGCAATATAGCCTCCCTGAAGACTGACTGCATCATATCCCGCCTCACACAACGCTTCTGCCACATCCGTACTGAAACGTCCTCTCGCACAACAGACAACCAGTTTTTTCTCTTTTGAAAATGCACCTTCTGTCTGTTCTTCTATTGCTTTGTGTATCTCTTCTGCCGGCATATGAATCGCATCCGGAATACTTCCATGTGACACTTCAATAGCATCTCGCATATCAATGATTTGATAGCTGTCTTTATCAAGATTTTTTAACTCCTGTACCGTAATTTCCATCTTTGTGTTTCCTTCTCTATATTTCTCTATATGATGATTTTACTTACTAAATTACCTTTAACATCCTATCACGTTTTGAGGATTACGACAACTGCGGGTTTGCTATTTTATTCACTTCCTGCGCCGTTACACGACTTGCGAAAAATTGATATAAGAAATTTGAGCGAATATGGAGTGAGGCAAGAATTCTTATATCAATTTTTCGTAAGGACCGTGTAAGTCAACCAAGTGAACACAAATAGGAACCTAGAACACAACCAC
>DAVZKO010000008.1:0-42836 GCA_052272205.1 Schaedlerella sp.
AGCGCAGTATATCCGGGAAATGATGCATTTCACGTGCAGAGATAAATAAGTAATAGAAGTGAAAAATGTCAGATATGCTAAAATTGGATTTTAACATGTCTGACACTTTTTCTTATATATGAAAGAATTTATTTTTTACATATCAGCTAAATTTTATTGTTGTAATTCATCTATTATCTGGGACGTACAGTTCTTTAGTTCTTGAATCAGAGATGACTTAATCGTATCAAAATACCCAGAAAACGCAGTGACGCTGATGGTATATAAAAGTCTGCTATTTGAATCGCAGATTGGAAAAGCAACACTGGTGACATTTGGATCATATTCTCCAAGTTCCATGGCATAGCCATTTTCTTTAATCTGTTCCATATTTTTAACTAAATCATTCATTGTTTGTATTGTAGTAGGAGTATAGGAGTCTTGCCCAACAAAGCAATCCAAATCCTTGCCTCTCAAGAAATATTTATAATAGATAAGCAATTTTCCAGAGGAGGTTGCATATGGAGGAAGTGCGTGATATTGAGCTGCTGCGAGACTGTATTTGCAGGCAGTGGAGTGTGCACCGTAAATAGAATAAATCTCTCCATTGGAAATGGCCTGCAAATAGCAGGAAATATTAAACTGTTCAGAGATTTTTTGAATATATGGTTTGGCTGTCAGGATAAATTGTTCATTTCGGTTTTTTACAAGACTAGATTTCTCAAGGAAAAAATTCCCTAACGAAAAGGTATTGGTATGCTCGTCTTGGTATAAAAGCCCATTGTTTAAAAGAGTATACACAATTCCTCGTGTGGTGTTGATATTCAGCTCTAACATTTCTGATATTTCTTTCAGTGATAATTGCGGGGTGTCATCCTGAAAACAATTGAGAATATTGATTGCACGTTGAACAGACTGGATATTTCTTATGGTAGTATTCTTCATATTAACCGACCATTCCTTTCACTTTGTTCAAGCATAAATAATAATATGGTTTCTTATTTTTCTTATGAAAAACAGTTTTATTTCTTACCTGTGTTACTTGACACAGATAGAATAGCATGATATAAAATAGATGTCAATGACGACAATGTAATTATAAAACTACATTGTCGTCATTTGATTCTGTGCAAAAGAAAGGAGGAAATATGGAAAATGAAAGACTTTCTTGAAACGTTCATTGAAACGATGGGAACATATACTGAAACAAAAGGTGCTGGAGTTACAAGACTCCCATTTTCAAGAGAACAGAAAAAAGCAAAGCAATATATAAAACAGACGATGGAGAGAATAGGACTTACTGTTTATGAAGATGATGTTGGAACGGTCATTGGATTTATTGAAGGGAAAAGAAAAGAGACTATATTGTTAGGTTCACATTATGATTCCGTTCCATCAGGTGGGAAATATGATGGAATAGCAGGGATAGGAGTAGCTTTGTATACGGTGAAGAAAATAATAGAAGCAGGAATACAACCGAAGTATTCCATTGCAGTTGCTACATGGAATGATGAAGAAGGTATATTATTTAATGATGGATTTTTGTCCAGCAAATGTTTTACAGGAATGTATACGAAAGAAGAACTACAAAAAATACAGGACGCAAATGGAAAAAGTGTTCTTGCTTATATAGAAGAGAAACTTCCTTCTTTGCTAACTTATCATTTTTTATCTGGAAATCCGATAAAAGAGTATGTAGAGGTACATACAGAACAGGGAAAAAGGCTTGAAACGGAACATAAGACACTTGGGATTGTAACTTGTATTCCTGAAATTTCGCATATTTATTATAAATTTATTGGTGAGATGAATCATGCGGGTACGACTGCGTTGGAAGATAGAAAGGATCCGGTAATTGCAGGAAGCCGTTTTATTGTAAGACTATCCGAGATAGCCGAAAGATATAAAGAAAGCACGATTACTACAGGTCATATCAAGGTTGAACCAGATGCGGTAAATGTAATTGCAGAAAGTATGGAATGTTCAGTGGATGTGAGATCTCATGATGAAAAGATACATAGGAAACTTTTGGATGAGATTGAATTTGCTGCGAAAAAAAACTGTAGTTTGTCGAAAGGGGTGAGTTATAAAAAAACAATGATGATGCATGCAGCACTTGTTCCTATGTCGAAAGAAATTCAAAAACGTTTGGAGAAATGTATTAAAGAATGCGGGTACACTTATATGAAAATAGCAAGTAAAGCAGGACATGATGCACAGATTTTGGCACAGATATGTCCGGTTGGGATGCTGTTTGTGCCGAGCAGAGGTGGAATCAGTCATTCTCCGATGGAATATACGGATTTAGACGACTTGATGGCAGCGACTGAGGTTCTTGTTACATATCTACAGGAAAATATATAAGAGAAAGATGAATGAAAGCTAAATGACTGTGAGCAAAATGACGGAAAGTGAGGAAGATTAAGATGAAGAAATCAATAGAAACAGATGAAAAACTTGAAATGGAACCAGTCAATATGTATGTTCTCTTTGCGAAGATGTTTGGATATATTACACAGGAAGTTGAGTCTTCCTGTGGAGAAAAAGGTGTTCGAGCTGTACGTGAGGGGGTGCGAAAGTTTGGAATTGAGAGAGGCGAGGATATCGCCAGAAGAGCAAATGTGGCAGGGCATGAGAATGATGCAGAACATTATTTGTCTTGTTATGATATGGGAAGATCCGACTATTTTGAGAGTGAGGACCATGTTGAAAAAGAAGTTGTAGAGCAAGTATTCACAAAGTGTGTTTTTGCGGAAACTTTTCAAAAATATCATATGGAAAAGTATGGAATCCATTATTGTGAAATGATCGATCCTGCGATAGCAGAAGGGTATTGTAAGAATTTCCATTGTATTCACGATAAACATTTCTTTAAAGACGGACAATGTCATTTCAGATTTGAGATGCAATGTCCGGAAGAGTAAGAGAGGGTATTTGTCATACAGTCTCACTGGACGACGATATTGAAGCAAATAAAACGATAATGTCAAAATAGACAAAATTAAATTAATTTTAAAGTTTTTTTTGTATATTAAAGTAATTGCATCTACGTTTATGATATGATAAATTATTAGCAAGTTGATAATGACAAAAGAAAAACGACAATGTCAAAAGCAAGGGCGCTTACCGAAAGGTAGGCGCTTTTATTATTTACAGGAAAGTGCATTGTGTGAATAAAATTTTAAAGGCTGAGCATAAGCCAAAGAAGTTGTCATTTATTAATCAGATAGAAAAAGTTAATAGGAAAGTAGTTTCAGCAGAAAGGATGATGGATATGGAAAAACCACAATATCTGGATTTCCCAATAGAGGAAATGAATCAGAAGATTGCAAATGCAAAAGCAATTTTGAAACGGGAGGGAATGAGTGGAATGGTCGTGACATCGGCCTGTAATCATTTCTATTTTACTGGATTTAGAAAACTTGCAGATTGGGCTACATTTACAAGAACTGTTTTTGTATTTATTCCAGTTGAAAAAGATCCTGTTATTTATGTTCAAGATTTTGCAGGACCGGAAGCGGAATCTAGATCAGCAGTCAGAGATGTCCGTACATTCCATGAAATCATGGGAGCACCAGTTGAGGGTGTTGTAGAAATTATGAAAGAACTGGATATGGATAAAGGAAAAGTTGGTTGGGAGCTTGGATTTGAACAGAGAATGGATATGGCATTTAAGGATTATATGGCAATTCAGTCGAGTCTCCCGGAAGCAGAATTTATCGATGCTTCAGAGCTTATATGGGAAATGCGAGAAATTAAACTGGCGTTTGAAATTGAATGCATGAGAAAGGTAAATGATATTGCGAGTCGTTCGTTTGATCGTCTGTTTGATGAGATTTATGAGGGAATGACAGAAAAAGAGGTTGCACAGAAGTTTGTAGCTATTATGGAAGAAGAGGGGGCAGAATTGCCGGGATTCATTATTGTAATTTCCGGGGAAGGAAATTATTCAAGAATCAGTGCAAGACCTACAGATAAAACAATTAATAAAGGTGATATGGTTTGGGTTGATGCAGGAGCAAAATATCTGGGATATTGGACAGACTTTTGTCGAGCTGGTGTTGTAGGAGGTGCAACTCCAGAACAGGAACGATTACAGAATCTTATTCATGAGATAACACTGAAGGGAATTGCTGAAATTAAACCGGGAGTTAAAACATCCCATATTTATGATACGTGTGCAGAAGAATTTATAAAAGCCGGATTACCATGGAGCTTCGAATGTGGAAGAGCAGGACATGGAGTGGGATTGCAGCTTACAGAACCACCATCACATGCAAGAGTTGATGATTCAGTGCTAAAAGCTGGAATGGTTGTGACGGTCGAACCGGGATTTGTTGATGAAAAACTTGGATGCTTTGACATTGAGGAAAATGTTCTGGTGACAGAGGATGGATATGAGATTTTGTCAAGTGCAGACAGAAAACTACATAGAATTCGAACAAAAGAAGAGATGGAAAATTAAAATAAAGAAGAGGAGAAATCAATATGAAGAAGAGAGTATTATCAGTATTATTGACAACAGCAATGGTAATAGGAGTAATGGCAGGATGTGGTTCAGCGGATTCTATATCCGATACAAAAAGCACAGATGCTGAAAGTTCATCAGGTTCAGAAGAGATTGAAGGATTGTTAAAACAGGGAACATTACAGGTAGCAATTGATGATTCGCAGGCGCCGGTAAGTTTTCGTGATGATGACACAAACGAACTGGTAGGTTTTGATATAGATTGCCTGAATGCTATTGGAGATTATCTTGGACTCGAAGTAGAATATGTTCCAACTACTTTTGATGGATTGATCATTGGACTTACATCTGGAAAATATGATGTTGTAGCTGGTGCGGTATATGCTACAGAAGAAAGAGGAAAACAGGTTGATTTTGCAGACTCTTTCTATAGTATGGATCAGGTTATCTGTGTGCCAAAAGGGGATACTTCGATTGAGACACCTGCTGATCTCGCGGGCAAAGTTATTGGCGTTGAATCAGGAGCTGCTGCTGTTGATGCCGTAAAAGCAATTGAGGGTGTAAACGAGAGTGACATCCGTGAATATACAAGAATTCCGGATGCTCTTCTTGATATAAGTTCTGGTCGTATTGACTGTGTTGTAACAGAAAGTCTGATGGCAAGTTACTATGCTAAAAATCAGGATATTGATATTCTTTTGGATGAACCTCTTGACAGTATTCCGACATCTATTTGTGTAAACAAGAAATGCCCTGAAGTAACAGAAAAAGTTAACGAAGCAATTAAAGCACTTGTGGATGATGGAACATTTACAAAATATTCAGAAAAATGGTTTGATGAAGATATTATCAAATATTCACCGAAAAATAATTAAGAGGAAAAGGGGTGGCTGGCAGGTACGAACATATTGTACCTGCTTCCCTGAGAAAGGAGTACATCATGGATTTTGATTTAGTTGTTTCATTACTTCCGAAATATATAAGAGCAGCGGGAGTAACGATAGAATTGACAATATTTGCGTTAGTACTGGGGCTCCTTGGTGGATTTCTAATGGCAGCAATGAAGATGTCAAAGATAAAGATTTTGAAAATTATTGCTTCCGTATATATTAATATTATTCGAGGAACGCCGTTGTTGTTACAGATCATATTCGTTTACTATTCGCTTCCTTCATTTGGCATTACACTTCAACCATTACAGGCAGGTATTATTGCAATGACAATTAATGAAGTAGCTTATTTGGCAGAGACTATTCGAAGTGGAATCGAAGCGGTGGAAAAAGGACAATGGGAAGCAGGAAAGGTACTGGGGTATAATCCGGTATCAACTATGACGGTGATAATTTTGCCACAGGCAATCCGAATTATTCTTCCGCAGGTTGGGAACATGGCAGTTTCGCTGTTAAAGGATACATCACTTGTGTCAACCATTTCTTTGACAGAATTGATGAGATCAGCACAGACATCCTATGCCACAACTTTTCGCCCTCTTGAGACTTATTTACTGGCAGGAATCATTTACTATTTGCTGTCAACTATGATTGAATTAATCTTTAAGAAGGCAGAACGTTCTACGAAGGCATATTAGAAGGATGGTGATAAAATGAATGAAAATAAAGAACACGAAGTGATTGTAGTAAAAGATTTGAAAAAATCATTTGGAGATTTTGTTGTTTTTAATGGAATATCTACTGTTGTACATAGAGGCGAAGTATTGTGTATTATAGGACCATCTGGTTCTGGGAAATCTACATTTTTAAGATGCCTGAATGCACTTGAGACTCCGGATAGTGGCAGTATTAAGATAGATGGAAAAGAATTGCTTGGAAAAAGAGGACGTCAGTTAAGAGAGATTACACTGAAAATGGGAATGGTTTTTCAAGGATTCAACCTTTTTCCGCATATGACAGTGTTTCAAAATATTGTGAAGCCACCGATACAGAATAAAAAAGCAAACAAAGCAAAGACACAGATGAAAGGCATGGAACTTCTGGAAATGGTGGGTTTGTCTGAGAAGAAAGATGCGTATCCGTCTCAGTTGTCAGGAGGACAAAAACAGAGAGTTGCAATTGCAAGAGCACTCTGTATGGAGCCGGAAGTAATGCTTTTTGATGAACCAACGTCTGCATTGGACCCAGAAAAAGTGGGAGAAGTACTTAATGTGATGAAAGAACTTGCAGATGCAGGCATGACAATGGTGATAGTTACCCATGAGATGGGCTTTGCAAGAGAAGTCGCAGATAAAATTATCTTTATGGATGAAGGAAAAATTATGGAGGAAGGAACTCCGGAAGAATTTTTTGAACATACCAAAAATGAAAGAGCAAAGAATTTTATTGCCAGAGTTCTGAAATAAGGAGGAATAGGGATGAGTCAGCATTCAGGAATGAAAGATAAACCGAATATTTATACAGGAAGTCAGGTTTTTCCAGAAATTTATAGTGGAGTACCAACCTTTTTGGGACTTCCAAAAGTAACATCAAAGGAAGAAGTAAAAGAATATGATGTTGCTGTTATGGGAGTTCCGTGGGAAGGCGGTTGTACATATGGTGGATTTTCATCTTGTGTTCTCAGTCCAAAGACAATTAGGGAAAAATCAACTCGATATGTTGGGTTTTTGCCGGATTATGATCTGGATACTTTTGATTATTTATCAGGGTGTGATTATGGAGATACAAGAGTAGAAAATGGAAATTATGACTTCTCTTTTCGTGCAATGCAGGAGAAAATAGGAGAAATCTATGATGCAAATGCTATGCCTATTGTATTTGGCGGAGATCATTCTATTTCCTATCCTTTGATTACAGAACTTGCAAAAAGACACAAAAAACGTGTAGGCATCATACAATTTGATGCACATATGGATAATATGCCGGCATTTGGTGATGATCTATATTCCAGATGTTCTCCATTCCATAGACTCTATGAAAACGCGGACATAGATCCTACCAAAATTGTGCATTTAGGGATTAGAGGACCTCGCAACCATCCGAATGAAGCGGCAGCAGCAAAAGAATATGGAGCAACTGTAATTACAGCAATTGAGGTGAAAAAGAATGGGTATGAAGCAGCAGTAAAGAAGGCGTTGGAGATTGCTAAGAAAGATACAGATGTGTTGTATGTTACGGTATGTTCGGATGTATTGGATGCGGCGTCCAATCCAGAGGGACCGGTGGATCCGTGTGGGTTAACTACATTTGAGCTTGCAATGATGTTAAATGAATGTGGATATGCAGGAACGGATTCGTTTGATTTTGTCGAAATTCAACCAACAAATGGTGGGAATAATACATCAGCGCATAATGCATGCTGGATGGCACTATATTTATTAAATGGAAAAGCAAGAAAGTTGCGGGACATGCAGTAAAAGATATGAAAGTTGGGAATGGTTAGATGGAAAAATTTGTAATTTCAATTAGTAGAGAATTCGGAAGTTTGGGACGTCCAATTGCAAAGAAATTATCAGAAATACTGAATGTAAATTTCTATGATCGTGATATTGTAGAAAAAACAGCAAAGCAATTAAATTTACCTATTTCTACAGTGGGTGACGAAGAAGAAAAAGCTCAAAACATTTTTTTTAGAATGAAATATCCACTTGGAATAGGAACTACAGAAATGCAAGATAAAGTTTTTGATGCTCAGAATCAGATTATATTGAATTTGGCAGATAAAGAGTCTTGTATAATTGTAGGAAGATGTTCAAATTTTATTCTTCGACATAACAAACATCATGTAAGTATATATATTTATGCACCTGTGGAAGACCGAGTAAAGAATTGTATTGAAAGTTTGGGAATGGATGAAGTTACAGCGAGAAAGATGATTAGTAAAGTTGATCGGGCAAGGGATTCCTACAATATGATGTATACTAGAAGACATCCGGGGGACAAAGCGGATACAGATATTTTGATTAACAGCAGTGTGTTGGGAGTAGATGGTACAGCTAAAATGTTGGCAACACTTGTAATCGAAAAATTTGGAAGTGGGAGTCAGAAATCATGAATGCAGCAGAAGTTCTTGTAAAATGTCTGGAAAGTGAAGGAGTGCAATATATTTTTGGAATACCTGGCGAAGAGAATCTGGAAGTAATGAAAGCACTGACAAAATCAACTATAAAATTTATTACAGTTCGTCATGAACAGGGTGCGGCCTTTATGGCAGATGTATATGGACGCTTGACCGGAAAAGCGGGAATCTGTTTGGCTACACTGGGACCGGGAGCAACCAATCTGATGACAGGAGTGGCAGATGCTAATTCAGATGGAGCACCATTGATTGCAATTACCGGACAAGTGGGAACAGAGAGAATGCATTTGACGTCACATCAGTATTTGGATTTGGTGGAAATGTTTGAACCTGTGACAAAGCGTAGTAAACAGATTATACGTCCTGATACAGTTAACGAGATTGTTCGGATAGCGTTTAAATATGCAGAAAGTGAAAAGCCCGGAGCAGCGCATATTGATTTACCTTGTAATGTAGCGAAGATGACAATTCCAGAGGGACAAGCATCTCAACCGATTCGACATCCTCAGAGACATATCGAATTAGCAGACATTGAGAATATTGAAGATGCAGCGGCGTTAATCTTTCAATCTAAGAATCCGGTAATTCTGGCTGGACACGGAGCGGTACGAGGACGTGCAGCAAAAGCAATCGGAAAATTTGCACAGACAATGAAGATTCCTGTAATCAATACAATGATGGCAAAAGGAATTGTAGCTTATGATAATCCATATTCGATGTGGACGGTCGGAATTCCGCAGGAAGATTATCAGAATGTGGTTCTAAAGGAAGCTGATTTGGTAATTGCAGTCGGATATGATTTGGTAGAATTTTCTCCGGGAAAATGGAACCCAGATGGGAGCCACAAGATTATACATGTTGATACAAGAGGTAGTCATATTAACAAATTGTATCAGCCAAATGTAGAGGTTATAGGAGATATTTCGGATTCTATGAATCGAATATTGAAAAGATGTGGACAGACAAAAGAAGCAAGTCGTTTTAAAGCAATCAAAGCAAAGATGGAAGCTGAATATCAAAGTTATAAAGAAGATATGTGTTTTCCAATGAAACCACAGAAAATTTTATATGATATTCGTCAGATAATGGGAAAAAGTGATATTCTAATTTCTGATGTAGGCGCCCATAAAATGTGGA
Source organism: Schaedlerella sp. (assembly GCA_052272205.1). Classification (GTDB taxonomy): domain Bacteria; phylum Bacillota; class Clostridia; order Lachnospirales; family Lachnospiraceae; genus Schaedlerella. Next base: position 9,614 of record DAVZKO010000008.1, read on the forward strand.
TTGCGAGACATTATCGGTGTTATGAGCCAAATACCTGTATTATTTCTAATGGATTTGCATCTATGGGGATTGCAATACCAGGAGCAATTGCAGCTAAGCTGACATATCCGGAGAGAAAAATTCTTGCAGTAACAGGTGATGGTGGATTTATGATGAACTGTCAAGAATATGAAACTGCGGTAAGACTTGGAATTGCATTTGTTACAGTTATTTTTCATGATGACAGCTATGGATTGATTAAGTGGAAAGAACAGGATCAATATGGTGAAGATTTTTTTGTGGATTTTTCTAATCCAGATTTTGTGAAGTTTGCAGAAAGTATGCATGCAGTGGGATATCGAATTAGAAAAGCAGAAGAATTTTCTGTAGTATTAAAAGAAGCATTTGAGCAGAAAGTTCCGGCAATTATAGATTGTCCGGTAGATTATGAAGAGAATCAAAAACTGACAGAACATTTAAAAGCACTCTGTGAAGAGCTTTCCATTCAAAAAGAATAATGTTAATAATTTTTAAGAAGCAAAATCGTTGCAGTTGTCTGCGGCGATTTTGCTTTGACTAAATAAGAATCCGTGTTATGATTACTTCAAAAGTGAACCATTCAAAAATGAATAAAAAGGAGTAAATCATGAAATTATTACTAACAATCATTGTTACATTTTTCGCCGGAATGGGAGCCGGACTTGGTACCGGGTTCGCCGGAATGAGTGCGGCGGCAGTAATCAGCCCTATGCTGATTACATTTCTTGGCATAGAGCCATATCTTGCGGTTGGTATTGCATTATCGTCGGACGTACTGGCAAGTGCCGTCTCAGCGTATACATATGGGAAAAATAAAAATCTGGATATAAAAAACGGCTTGATCATGATGGTAAATGTATTGGTATTTACCGTCGTAGGTAGTTATATATCCAGTTTGGTTCCATCTACAACAATGGGAAATTTTTCTGTTTTTATGACATTCCTTCTAGGAATTAAATTCATCGTAAAACCGGTCATGACAACAAAAGAAAGTATGCAGGCTGTTTCTGCACAAAAACGTGCAATTCAGTCGGTTATATGTGGTGTGATCATAGGATTTATCTGTGGATTTGTCGGAGCAGGCGGTGGTATGATGATGCTTCTCATTTTGACATCGGTACTGGGATACGAGTTGAAAACAGCCGTAGGAACAAGTGTATTTATCATGGCATTTACTGCATTTACCGGAGCTGCTTCACACTTTGCAATCGGGGGAACACCGGATTGGACGGTCTGGATTTTATGTGTCATATTTACCCTTATCTGGGCGAGAATTGCTGCTGTTTTTGCCAATAAAGCAACACCGAAGACCTTGAATCAAGCAACCGGTATTATTCTGGTTATTTTAGGTATTGTGGTAATGTTGTTTAATTGGATTGGGTAGAATAAAAGCCTTGTGATGGAAATAATTGAATAGAATTGATGCAATTGATTTGGAAAGTCTTAAGAAAGCAATAGTGTATGTTAAAGAAGCATGTGGAAACTGTCCGAGCGGCAGCGAGTTCTCCACATGCTTCTTTTGCTTTTAATACACTATTGCTTTCTTTAGCCTTTCCATCCGAATGAATCTGAGCAGAAATACACACACATACTTTGCTTCTGCCCCTTTATCAACAAATTTCAAAAAACTATTGACACTGGAAATCTTTGGTGCTATTATTCATTTCAACACATAAACATACTAAATTGATAGGAAAGATAGGTAATTCAAAAAACGAAAGCAAGGGATGGGAAGAACATGTACATCGAATTAAAGAACATCAATAAATCCTTCGGGGATTTTCAGGCATCTAAGGATGTAAGTTTTGAAATTGAAAAAGGAAAACTGGTTGGTCTCTTAGGACCATCCGGAAGTGGTAAGACGACGATTCTTCGAATGCTTGCTGGGCTGGAACATCAAGATTCAGGAGACATATATATCAATGGTAAGTTAGTCAATGACCTGCCATCAAGTCAGAGAGGAATCGGATTTGTATTTCAGAATTATGCATTATTCCCATACCTCACAGTATATGACAATATTGCTTATGGTCTGAAGATTCAGAAAAAGGATAAAAAGTTTATCAAAGAACGTGTAGAAGAGCTTCTGAATCTGGTAGGACTTCCGGGATTGGAAAAACGATATCCGGATCAGTTATCAGGAGGCCAGAGACAACGAATTGCACTGGCAAGAGCTTTGGCACCGAATCCGGAAGTGTTGCTCTTAGACGAACCATTTGCAGCGATTGATGCAAAGGTACGACAGGAACTTCGTACCTGGCTTCGAGAGACGATTGATAAAATTGGAATTACAAGTATCTTCGTTACACATGACCAGGATGAAGCGATTGAGGTCGCTGACGATATCATTATTACAAATGAAGGAAGAGTTGAACAGATGGGCAATCCGGTAGAGATTTATCTGCATCCGAAGACTCCTTTTGTAGCACAGTTTATCGGCAAATCTTCTATTATAGAGGATTATGGTAAATTAAAAGGATTTGATCAGGCAGGAACGGATACAAAGGCAATCATCCGACCGGAATTTGTAGAGATACGTAATACAAAAGATGCGACGGAAGAAAGTTCGATTTATGAACATGCAACAGTAGAGCAAAGCATTTTCCGGGGAAATTATTTCGAAGTTCTGTTGAATATCAAAGGAATTACAATCCGAACCAATTCGCCGTTGGTCAATGGTCCGTTAAAATCAGGCGACAAGGTATGGGTAGTCATCAATCAGATGTATGTGTTTGATGACAAGACGACCATCACATCAACAAATAAAGGACTTGATGTATCAAGTATGTACTACATTTAAGGAGGGGCAGAGAAGATGAGTGCACAGGCAAATGAAAAAACAGTAGAAAAGAAAAATATATCAGACCTGCCTCTTAAGGTGATTAAGACAGGAATTGTATCATGGTTAATTGTATTTTTAATCTGGGGACTAGGTTCCTTAAAGTATGATGAAATCTTCCTTCCGAGTCCGTTGGAGACATGGGAAGCAATCAAAGCACTGGTACGAGACGGAACCTTGTGGGCAGATGTTGTTGCATCAGTCAGCAGAGTATTAAAGGGGTGGGGACTTGCAGTAATCACAGCAGTTCCGATTGGTCTTATCGTTGGACATTTCAAACCGGCACGCTGGATTGTAGAACCAATCTTAAGTTTGTTCCGATTCATTCCGGCGATTGCACTTACCTCACTGTTCCTGATGTGGTTCGGTGTGGACGATAAGTCAAAAGTTGCTTTGATTTTGTACGCAGCATTCTTTCAGATTCTGGTAAATACGATCGCAGGAGTTGTATCTACCGACCATTCGTTGATGGAGGCTGCATCCTGTATGGGCGCCAGCCGGCTGAGAGTATTTTTCACCGTAGTATTGCCGTCAGCAGTTCCGAACATGTTTACTGGAATTCGGCTGGGTCTGAGCAGCAGTATTATCTGTGTGATTGCAGCGGAGATGCTGGTTGGCAACGATGGTCTTGGATATCTGATTCAGAGTTCCAAGATGTATTACAAGACGGCGTGGGCGTTTGCAGGAATCGTTACGTTAGCACTGATTGGATTCTTAGCTGACCGATTGCTGCAACTACTTGGCAGAACATTTTTGAAACATTTTGGAGTGAGATAATACAAGGAGGACTGACATGAAAAAGAGAATTATCAGTATTGTAGCAACATTGGCACTTAGCGTAGGACTTCTTTCCGGATGCGGGAGTACATCCGATACAAAAAGCAGTAAATCTTCGGACAGCGATTTGACAACTGTTCGTCTGGCAGTTATGACAGGTCAATTGGATCAGTATGCAGCAGAAGTTGGTCTGTGGCAGGGCATTTTCGAAAAATACGGAATCGACCTTCAGACAACAGAGTTCGTAGCAGGAATCAACACGATAGATGCAGTGGTAAATGGAACTGCCGACATTGGAAATATGGCAGATTATGCAGCGGTAAACAGACTTGGCAATACATTGGAAGACACCAATTTGCAAATCTTTTCTCAGCTTTCAGCAGGACAGACCGCACAGTCCGGTGGATTATATTTAGATCCAAAGTATAAAGATGATTTGAAATCACTGGATGGCTCAGCAGGATTTATGTATCAGGAAGGAACCGTTTATTACTATTATACAGGTAAGTGCATCGAGTATCTTGGATTGGATGAGAGTAAGCAGAATCTGATCAACACGGATTCATCTCAGACAAGACTTGCTTTGATCCAACAGGGCGGTGCATCGGCTGTATATGCAAGTGGATCTGAGGCAAATTACATTGAAGATGCAGGTTGGGTACTTGCAGCAACATCAGAAGAACTCGGAATTGAAACCGGTTCCTATTTCCTGGCAACAGACAATTACATTTCAGAAAATAAAGAGGTACTGGCGCAATTCCTTGAGGCAGTTGACGAGAGTACACAGTATATCAATGACCACTTAGATGAATCTGCAGAATATTTGGCAAGCAAACTTGGTGTAAAAGCAGAAGATTTTAAAGCAAACTGGGAAAATTATACGTTTGATCCGGGATTTTCTGAAGAAGCAACAACACATCTGGAAGATATCGAGAAATGGGCATATGAACATGGCAGCTTTGACACAGATTATAATGTCCGTGATTTCATTACAACAGATGTAGTGAAAATCGCATTTCCGGATGATGTGACAATCAAGGAGTAATCAAGATGTTACTGTTCACAAGTCAGATAGAAAGAGGAAAAACATATGATTCAGGAATTAAATGTAAATAATTTTGACCAGGAGATCAATCAGGACAAGCCGGTCGTAGTGGAATTCTATACAACAGCGTGCAGCCATTGCAAGAAATTGGCGGGAGCATTGAATAAGCTTTCGGAAGAAGTTGGAGATACTGCATATTTTGGAAAATGCAATATCGATAACGAAGCATTGTTGCAGAGCAGATTTGATATATCAGCAGTACCGACATTGCTGTTCGTGAAAAATGGAGAAGTGAAAAACCAATTGGTGGGAGAAGTACATCCGTTGATCATTCAGGAAGAAATTAAGAAATTATTGTAAGGGTTTTTAATATAAGAAGATACAGACGAGAGAAATCCGTATAAAAAACATCGTTACAAACAATCAGATAGCAAAACAGGAGGCAGAAGAACATGGGTTATCCAAGTGTATTTCCAACAGGAGTTTTAGTATATAACAAAGACAAGGCATATAACGGTTACACGATTTATCCGTCAGCAAAGGGAGCGTTGCTCATCGATATGAACGGAAACGAAGTGAATCTTTGGGCAGGCTTAGGCGGATTCCCGAATAAGATCCTTCCGGGCGGTTATGTAATGGGAACAACCGGAGAGCGTGGAGGAAAGTATGCATATCAGGATCAGTTGGATTTGGTGCAGGTAGATTATGACGGAAATATCGTCTGGAAATTTGACCATAACGAGCTGATTGCAGATCCTGGAAAAGAGCCACAGTGGCAGGCAAGACAGCATCACGATTATCAGAGAGAAGGCAATACAGTCGGTTATTATTATCCGGGCGGAGAGCCAAAGACAGACAGTGGTAATACCATTATTCTGACACATGAAAATGTTTACAACCATGACATTTCCGATAAAAAGTTAATTGATGATAAGATTATCGAAGTGGACTGGGAAGGAAATATTGTGTGGTCATGGAAAGCATCCGATCATTTTGATGAGTTTGACTTTGATGAGTCTGCAAAGAATGTCCTCTTCCGCAATCCGGGACTTCACGGAGAAGCGGGTGGAGACTGGATGCACATCAACTGTGTATCGGTACTCGGCGAGAATAAATGGTATGATGCAGGGGATGAGAGATTCCATCCGGACAACCTCATTTTTGATGCAAGAAATGCAAACATCCTTGCAATCATCAGCAAAAAAACAGGTGAAATCGTATGGCAGATCGGACCGGATTTCTCTAAGACAAAAGAACTTAGAAAACTTGGATGGATCATTGGGCAGCATCATTTCCATATGATTCCGAAAGGACTTCCGGGAGAAGGAAACCTCCTTGTATTTGATAACGGAGGAGAAGGCGGATATGGTAATCCAAATCCATCCGCACCAACAGGAAATAACAATGCACATAGAGATTACTCAAGAGTATTGGAATTTGATCCAATTACATTGGAGATTATCTGGCAGTATACACCATTGGAAGCAGGAAATCTGTTATTCACAGATGCATCCAAATTCTACAGCTCTTATATTAGTTCTGCACAGAGACTTCCAAATGGAAATACATTAATCACAGAGGGTTCAGATGGACATTTGCTTGAGGTAACACCGGAGCATGAGATTGTATGGGAATATGTAAATCCATATTTCAAAAATATCGGTGGAAACTTCAAGATGAACATGATTTATCGTGCTTATCGAGTACCTTATGAATGGGTTCCGCAGGCAACACATGGAGAAGAAGTATCGATTGAGCCATTGAATGTAGAGACATTCCGCGTGCCTGGGGCATCTGCCGGAGCAGGAACAGGAAAGGTAACAGTTGTAGAAGGAGTAGATCCGGAAAAAGCGCCTGTGACAGGTATGGGCGGAGATGATGATGCGGACGAGATGGTAGACTTCTGTGTTGCATCTGTGAAGAAAAGCGATCTGAAAAAATAATAATATCATTTGTCCGTGTTGACGAGGCAATGAATAGTAACAGATGAATGATAAGGTGAGAAACATAGTATGAAGTATGACGTAATTATAATAGGTAGTGGTCCGGCAGGACTCTCGGCGGCAGTATATGCAAAACGTGCGAATCTGACCGCACTGATAGTAGAAAAAGAATACGAAGGAACCGGGCAGATTGCGGAGAGCGGACTGGTGGACAACTACCTCGGACTTCCGGGAATCAGTGGATATGATATGGGAGAGACTTTTCGCAATCATGCAGTAGGACTGGGCGTGGAATTCTTAGATGGGGAGGTGTCAAAGATTCAAAAGCCAGAAGAAGATAATTTTATTGTAGAACTGGCAGATGGAACAACACGATCTTCTAAAACAATAATTTACGCAGCCGGAGCATATCCGAGACGGGCAGACATTCCGGGTGAAACAGAATTTTCAGGAAAAGGTGTTTCTTACTGTGCAATCTGTGACGGCTCATTCTATCGTGATAAGGAAGTGGCGGTGCTGGGCGGCGGTGATACCGCATTAGATGATGCCATATACTTATCCGGACTTGCCAGGCATGTGTATTTGATTCACAGAAGAGATACATTTCGCGGAGCAGAAGCTACGGTTGAGAAATTAAAGGCAAAAGAAAATGTGACATTTGTGCTTCGTCATCAAGCCGTGGAAATTGTGGGTGATGGCAAAGTAACAGGTGTGATATTAGAAAACAAAGAAAAAATTGACGTGAATGGAGTCTTTATCGCATATGGCTCCGTTCCACAGACCGGACTGGTTGCACGTCTGGCAGACCTTGACGCAGCAGGGTATGTGATTGCCGATGAAAGCGGAGAGACCAGTCTGGTGGGATTGTATGTTGCAGGTGATGCGCGGACGAAACGATTACGACAGGTTGTAACTGCAGTGGCGGACGGAGCGAATGCGGCGACGGCAGTAGCAGAGAAGTTGAAATGATGTATGAGAAGGAGGCGAACACATTGATGTCGGCCTCCTTCATTTAATAATTTACATAATGATGCAGCGTCTCCTGTCCCAATCGATACTGCTCCAGGAACATGGCAATCTTTCCTTTTTTCAAAGAAATGAGTCCGTCTCCTTTTAATTTACTGATGGTGCGGCGCATGGAGGATTGAGTCTGTGGAATGGAAAGTAAAGTGTCAGGAACTTTCATCTCGACTTTATAAAAGTTTTGAGAAAATCGAGAGTACCTGACACTTTTTGCACGTTGTCTGGTATAATAAATCAAATATAGCAACTACATCAATTCAATGAATTGAAGAGGAAACTACAGAGGTGAGATACCATGATTAAATTAAACGATTATTTATATTCGGGAGATACCATATTTCGTATCTTAGATAATTACATAGCAGATTTGAGAAAAGAGGCAAAGAGGACACATAATGCGATTGATCTGACACATTGCAATTTTTTGCTTCAGATCAGAAGCTTACTGGAGCATAACGATTTCCTGACAGCGCAGTCACAGCAAATCAGGGAATTCTATAAATATATGGCAAAAGAATATCCGTTTCTTGCATTTACCTTTAAAGGACGCATCAAATCCCTAATTCGTGCAGAGGCAAAGTTCAATGGTTATATAGTAGAATACATTTATGATTATTATGTGGAAAGAGGAACCTATCCGTCCGTATCAGAAATCAAGGACCGGTTGAGCTGCTTTCGTGATTTTATTGCGTATCGCATTGTTATCTCGATGCCGAAATGTCATTGCCCGAACGAAGAGAAACGGAAAGCGGAAGAGTTGAAATGTTTATACGAAATCGCAAATATATTGCCGGGATTTTTGGAAGAACGCGGATTTAGTGCCGAATCGGCCTACGGTGTAAAGATGAGTAAATCACCGCTTCTGAATGAAGAAGTGAAACCTTATTATCGGGATTATATTTCCAATCAAAATGCAAATGGATATCAGTCGCTGCATATTACTTTTTTTGACAATTCATCCAGAAGTTTTATGGAAGTTCAGATTCGAACAAAAACAATGGACGATATTGCGGAGATAGGACAGGCAAATCATACAGCATATGAGAAAAAGCAAAAAGAGGAGCGTGCAAGGAGAGATGTAATTCCACAAGGAGAGTGCCGATACTTTGATGAAGCCTATGAACGCGGAATGGATCTGCTCGGATTAGAGCTGAATAAGCTGGATGTGAACATGTTTGGTGCGATAGATAACAGCCTGATCAATGATGGCTGTGGATTGTATCGCGGACGGTTGATTCTTCCGTATGAGCATTTGTCACGTTTTCAAAATGATTTGATTGATTAAACGGAATAATATAAAATCGGATATTACAGCAGTAGTAGGGAAGAGGAGAATTTTATGAAGCCGATATTTTTTATAGACTATGATAATACCATTTTCAGTCATCAGACATGGCAGATACCGGAGAGTGCATTGTGTGCTTTGGAGCAGTTGAAAAAGGATGGTTATAAAGTGATTATTGCGAGTGGAAGATTATTTCGCAGCAATGCATTGCCGGTAGAACTTCAGGGACGATTTGTGCCGGATTGTCTGGTGAGTGCCAATGGAGCTGTGATCGAGATCGAAGGAGAACTCGTTAAGGAAAAATATTTTGATCAGGACTTGCAAAAACGAATTTTGGATTACGTGGTGGAGAAAAATTATTGTTTGCTGTATGGAGCGGATGAAGATTGGTGTACGTCCAGCATTGAACGATTTATGGAAGTTGCGTCACCGAAACAGCAGCAGATGTTGCCAAAAAGCGGAGATGCATTTCGTGCATTGTATCAGAAGGAGATTCCGTCCTTCTTCCTGGCAGACACAAAAGAGGCAATTGACGATGTGCAGGAACATTTTCCGGAGACAAAATTGTTGTATATGGGGGATAATCTCGGTGGAGCGGATATTATTCCAAAGGAAAATGGAAAAGTGATGGGAGCGGCTCGAATCCTTGAGCACTATCATGTGGACTGGAAGGATATTGTCGCAATCGGTGACAGCATGAATGACATAGAACTGATCCAGACAGCCGGATATGGGATTGCGATGGGAAATGCAATGCCTGAGGTGCAGAAAGCAGCAGACTATGTGGCAAAAGATATCGATGAGGCCGGTCTGGCAGATGCAATTGCAATGGCAAAAATGAAGTATTCAGAAGAAGGGAAAATTTTCAGAAAATTAACACAATATAGAGTGCAATAATGAAAAATAAACAAGTTTTAATCAAAGGTTATTGACAAAACAAGAAAAACGTGTTAAAATGCAGACAATCCAAATGAAGAGGATAAATATAGAAAAGGAGGTAAAGGTCCAATGGACGATATAAGTTCGGTTATAACTCAATATATTGGTGGTATGGCGGATGAAAGGTCCAATAACGGCAGACCTTTACGATAATCCGACAGATATATTGAGATAGATACCACAAAGATTTGGTCTTATAAGATGTGTAAAGAAACATGATAGGAAGACCAGATCAGAAGACGGGATATCCGGTTATAGAGGGAATAATTAAGTAAGTATTTGGAATATCGGAGTAAGGATACTGCAGATATTGAACAGTTATAGAAAGAATAGCTGGGAATATAACGTATAGAATATAAAAATTTAATAAAGAGAATATAAAAATGCATCTACAAGGTTCATTGTAGGTGCATTTTTTTGACATTGTGTAGTACTTATGGTAAACTAGAAAATGATTATCGGGTAGTATACCCATTTAACAAAAAGTAACTATAACAAACACCGAAATGTTACTGTTCACAGGTAGTTGGAGATAGTAATAAGTCGGATATATTTAGGAAGAATAATTATAGAAAGAAACGACAGAGTAAGTTTACGAGGTGAATACAGTGGACAAGTATGAGTACAAGCTAAAGACAGAACAAATGCTTGAACTGATGGAAGATGGTGCATACAGCAGAGCTGCAGAGCTTGCAGACAGTATTGACTGGCGAAGAGTTCGTAATACTACGATGCTGATGAACGTAAGTGATATATATGAAAAAAGCAGAGATTATCATAAGAGTTTTGAAGTTTTAAAGATTGCTTATCATAGGGCCGAGGGAAGTAGAAAGATTGTATATCGCCTGTGTACACTTGCGTTGAAGACACGGAATGTGGATGAGGCAATCGACTATTATGACGAATTTTTACAGATTGCACCGAAAGATCCGAATCAATATATTTTAAAATATCAGATACTGAAAGTACAGCGTGCGCCGATTGAGCAGCAGATCGATGCACTGGAATCTTTTAAGAAAGCAGAGTATGTGGAAGAATGGGCATATGAGCTGGCAAGATTGTATGAACGGGCAGGAAAGATTACGGAATGTCTGGAAGAGTGCGATGATTTGATTCTGTGGTTCAGTGAAGGGAAATATGTATATCAGGCAATGGAATTGAAGATGCGGTATAAACCGCTGACACAATCCCAGCAGGAGAAGTACAATAAGCGATATGAAAAAGCTGGTTCTGTGACAGAAGAACTGCCGAATCTGAAAGTGGTTGATGAAGAAGGTGTAAAGATAGCTGATAAGCCGGAAAAGCAGGAAGAATTGCCACAGGAAGAAGAGACATCGACAGAAGAGGATACAGAGAACGCACAGAGTACGGTTACAATTCCTGTAATAGAAGAAACTTTGGCGAATAAATTTGTAGATGAAGATGTTGTGAAAGCGGAGGTTCGGGCAAAGGCAAAGGCTGAGTTCTTAGGGAATGTGGAATCATTCGAACCGACACCGATTGATTCACTGGTTGGAGCAATAAAGCGAGAGACAGAATCACAGGCAACAGAGACAGTACTGCAGGAGATAACAGAAGAGCCGGAAACAGAGAAGACAGAGCCGACTGTGGATATTCATACGGACACGGCGATGAATCCGGAAGAAGAACAGCCGAAAGAGGAAGTACGGACAGAAGAGGAGACACAGGCAGAAGAAACATTTAGCGAAGAAACTGCAGTGGAAACCGATACAACTGCAAAAGAGTCCAGAAAGAAAAAGCTTGGCAATACAATGAGGCTGGACGAGGCTTTAAAAGCATTACTTCATCTTGACCGGGGAACAGAGGATACGGCAGATTCTGAAGAAAAACCGACAGCAGAAGATGATTTATCCGATTTGAATGAAGCGATTGGTGATATTGAGGCAGTTGCAGATCTGAAACTGGCACGGGAAGTAGCACAAAAGCGAGCACAGCGAGAAGCGTTAGCAGCAGTAAAAGATGTAGAAGTAGATTCCGACCTGGAAGAACTGGGTGTAGCAAAATCTGCGGTCAAAGTAGATACTGACGTTGCGGACGAAGAGCAGGAAGATATTATAGAAGAAGTTGACGATCCGGAGAAAGATGAGAAAGCAAGCCTTGCCGATACAATAGAAATGTCGAGAGCAGAGCTGGCGGCAATGTATGGATTACCGGAAGAGGATGAAGAGGTCATCGAGGAAGAACCGGAAGAAGTTGAGGAAGTCATCGAAGAGGAACCGGAAGAGGCCGAAGAGATCATCGAGGAAGAGCCGGAAGAAGACGAAGAAATCATCGAGGAAGAGCCGGAAGAAATCGAAGAGATCATTGAAGAAGAGCCGGAAGAAGACGAAGAAATCATCGAGGAAGAGCCGGAAGAAGATGAAGAGATCATCGAAGAAGAACCGATAAAAGATGAAGAAATTATTGAAGTAGAGCAGGCACTTGAGGAAAGATGCATTGATCTCGAAGAGGATGAAGAAGACGAACTGGATAATCAAGTAACTGCACGAATGAGCTTGGAAGAGCTGTTTGCGGCATGGGATGAAGAAGATGCATTAGCTGAGGCAGAAGAACTGGTGGATGAAGAAAGCGAAGAGATTATCGAAGAAGAACCGGAGGAAATCGAAGAAATTATCAAAGAAGAGCCGGAAGAGTCGACAATCGATGAAGCGGAAGCAGTTGTGGAAGAAATACCGGTTGACTTGGAAGAAGTGATCGAGGAAGAACCGATAATCGATGAAGTAATCGAGGAAGAACCAGTTGATGAATCTGAAGAGCGTGTCGAGGAAGAGCTGATAGATGAGGATGAACTTCTGGAAGATGAAGCCGAAGCAATATCAGAAGAAGAACTTCTGAGTTTTGATACAGCAGAGGAATGGTCAGATGATGTTGAAGAAACTTCAGATGATACAGAAGAGGCTGTGGGAGAGATAGATAACCTGTTGGATGATACAACAGCAGAAAATGATATGATGCAGGCTGAGCCTGAGAAAGAGGAAACAATGAGTGTAGAAAGAAAGACAGGAGAACCAATCTTGCCACCAGACATACAACGTCTGATCGATGAGATTGAAGGTGTAATTCCAAGAGAAGATGAAGAGCCAACAATGTCAGAAAGCAGCACATCTGCTTCCGAAATGCAGGGACGCATGCGCGAAGACAATATGGAACAGGAAACAGAGATGTTACGCATGGATGGGGATTTTGATGATATCGAAGATTCCTATGAAGATGAGCTTGAGTTAGATGAAAGAGACAGTTTAGAAGCTGTTCAGCCAGAAGGTGGATATACACAGGAGTTTGAACGAATCATGGATGACAGATTTGCATCTTTTGAAGCAGAGGAAGATTATTCAGATGAGTTGGGCGACTTATATCCGGATATGGAAGACGATATTGATGAAGATGTTGAAGCCATTGCGTTGGAAGAAGAGGCTTTTGAACAAGAAGAAATTCCTTCCGTAGAGGAAGCGTTGATTCCAGATGAATATGAAGATGATTCGGAAGATGAATACAATGCCGAATACGATGATGAGTATGCGGATAAGTATGAAGAAGACGAATACGACGATGAGTACGAAGACGAGTATGAAGAAGATGAATACGATGGTGAGTACGAAGACGAGTATGAAGAAGATGAATACGACGATGAGTACGAAGACGAGTATGAAGAAGATGAATACGATGGTGAGTACGAAGACGAGTATGAAGAAGACGAATACGATGATGAGTATGCGGATAAGTATGAAGAAGACGAATACGATGATGAGTACGCAGATGAGTATGAAGAAGATGAATATCCGGATGAATTAGCAGATGAATATGAAGATTCTTATTACGAAGAGGACGAATATGGCGCAGAAGATGCAGCGGCACAGTTTGAAGATGAATTCCGTCCGCAGGCTTCTTATGATGAATATGATGAGCGTGAAGTAGAGGATGAAGACGAGGATGATGGTGTTAACTTCCTTTCTAAGACAGCACCGCTCAGTAGAAAAGAAACAGCGAAACTGATTGCTACAGGTAAGACAGCACCACTTCCGTTGGATGAGATTTCTAATGCATTATCGATTTCAGATACCGGATTCTTGGTTCATAACAGACATGAATTACTTTCTGATGTAGGCAAGAAGAAAACAGAATTGACGGCAGATCAGAAGAGATTGTTCTCTTATTTCGTTCCGGTTCGAGGAATGAGCGAACAATTAGTGGATGTTCTCGAACAGGATAAGAACTGCACAAACAGAAGAGGAACTTCAAGAACAGGCAACCTGTTGATTATCGGTAATAAGGGTAATGGTAAGACGGTATTGGCTGTGGATGTTGTGAAAGCAATTCAGAGACAGAGAAATATTCATCAGGGTAAAGTTGCTATCGTAACAGGAGAGTCTTTAAATAAGAAAAAAATCAGTGAGATTTTCCGTAAATTATACGGCGGTGCATTGATTATTGAAAAAGCCGGCAAACTGAATGAAAGAACAGTTGCGAAACTGAACAAAGTTATGGAACAGGATACAGGAGAGCTTTTGATTGTTCTGGAAGATCAGAGAAAACCATTGGATAGACTTCTGTCATCAAATCGTGAATTCCGTAAAAAATTTACAAGCCGTTTGGAAGTGCCGATTTTCATCAATGATGAGCTGGTAACGTTTGGACAGACTTATGCACAGGAAAATGGATATCGTATCGATGAGATGGGATTACTTGCATTATATAGCCGTATTGATGCATTACAGAGAGAAGATCATTTCGTGACAGTTGCAGAAGTAAAAGAGATCATGGATGAAGCAATGGAACATTCGAAGAAAGCATCTGCAAGAAAACTTGTAAAACGTGTCTTTGGAAAAGGTACGGATGATGCAGATAGAATTCTGTTGACAGAGAAGGATTTTCATATCTAAATAAAATTAGAAAAAAGCGTGTCGAATCCCTTGATTCGACACGCTTTTCTCTTTTATTTTCTTACTATATCAAGTATAATAGAACTATATAAAATACGAGTTGTGAGGTGGCTTTATGGTAAAGAATATGACCGAAGAAAAGACAGTTCAGCCTTACGAGATTGGGGAATTAGACCAATATCTGTTCGGGCAGGGAACACACTATGAATTATATAAAAAGATGGGTGCGCATCTGGTTACGGTTGATGGAGTAAAGGGTGCGTATTTTGCAGTGTGGGCACCACATGCGAAGAGTGTGTCTGTAATCGGCGAATTTAATGCGTGGGATTTAGATGCTGATATGATGGAGCGTCATAATCCGATGGGGATTTATACGAAGTTTGTACCTGGAGTAAAGGAAGGGCAGATGTATAAGTTCTGTATCGAGACACAGACAGGCGAACGAATTGATAAGGCAGATCCATTTGCAAATTATGCGGAGTTAAGACCGGGAACCGCATCCAGAGTCGTAGACATTTCTAAATTGAAATGGAGTGATTCTCAGTGGATGAAGAGCAGAGAAAAGTGGGATGATAAGACCAATCCAATGTCAATTTATGAGGTTCACATGGGTTCTTGGATGAGACATCCGGGAAGAGAAGATGAAGGTTTCTATACATATCGTGAATTCGCAGAGAGAATCACAGAATATGTAAAGAAGATGGGATATACACATGTAGAATTGATGGGCATCTCAGAGTATCCGTATGATGGATCCTGGGGATATCAGGTAACGGGATATTATGCTCCGACTTCCCGCTATGGAACGCCGGAAGATTTTGCGTATATGATCAACTATCTGCATAAGAATAACATTGGAGTGATTCTGGATTGGGTGCCGGCACATTTTCCAAAGGATGCACATGGACTGACAGAATTTGACGGAACACCGACATTCGAATATGCTGACCCAAGAAAGGGAGAACATCCGGATTGGGGAACAAAGATCTTCGATTATGCCAAACCGGAAGTACAGAACTTCTTGATCGGAAGTGCTCTGTTCTGGATTGAACATTTCCATGTAGATGGTCTGCGTGTAGATGCGGTAGCATCGATGTTATATTTGGACTACGGCAAGCAGGATGGACAGTGGGTACCGAATAAGTTCGGAAGCAATGAGAATCTGGAAGCAATCGAGTTCTTTAAACATTTGAATTCGGTCGTATTGGGAAGAAATCATGGAAGTGTGATGATTGCAGAAGAGTCTACTGCATGGCCGAAGGTAACAGGGAATCCGGAAGAGGATGGCCTTGGATTTAGCATGAAATGGAACATGGGCTGGATGCATGATTTTACGGAGTATATGAAGTTAGATCCGCTATTCCGTAAGAATGCACATTATATGATGACATTTTCTATGGAATATGCTTACAGTGAAGACTACATTCTTGTGCTGTCTCACGATGAAGTAGTTCATTTGAAATGTTCTATGCTGAATAAGATGCCGGGAGAGGGACTGGACAAGTTCCGCAACTTGAAAGTAGCGTATGCATTCATGATGGGACATCCCGGTAAGAAACTATTGTTTATGGGACAAGAGTTCGCACAGCTTCGTGAATGGAGCGAGGAACGTGAATTAGACTGGTATTTGCTGGCAGAAGAACCGCATCAGCAGATTCAGAACTGGGTACAGGATTTGCTGCATCTGTATACACAGGAGAAATCCTTGTATGAATTAGATACACAGCCAAGTGGATTTGAGTGGATCAACAAAGACGATGTGTTCAGAAGCATTTTCAGCTTTGTGAGATACTCAAAGGATCGCAAGAAGAGCTTGTTGTTTGTATGTAACTTTACTCCGGTAGAACGTCCGGATTATCGTGTTGGAGTACCGAAGGGATGCCAGTATAAACTGATTCTCGATAGTGAGGATAAGAGATATGGCGGAGAGGATAGTAAGCAGGGTTCCGTAGTCAGAGCGAAGAAGCAGGAATGCGACGGTCAGGCGTATTCATTTGCATATCCGTTAGCAGGATACGGAGTTGCTGTATTCGAGTTTGATGGAACAGTAAAACCGGTAAAGAAAAATCATGGACGAGCAAGAAAGAAAAGAAAATAAATATCAGAGATAAAAAAGAAGGGTGGAGCAAATTGCTCTAACCCTTCTTTTCTTTCATGCGTTTGATAACTTTCAGTCGCGTGAATTCTTCACGCTCTTTTTCCTCCAGTGCATTACTGATTGTATAGACAAGATTGGTATACATTGGAATTGTGATATTTTGGAGCGCGTTGGCGCGTTTCTGCGTTTTCTTTATATTGGTTGCCAGACGATAGGCTGCATTTTCAACCATCGACAATTTGACGGTCAAATCTTTTACTTTTTGAAATGCTTTCGTGGCAAGGTCAATAGATTCACGCGTTGTACTGAATGAATACGTTGGCATCGCATTTGCCGGAATGTATTTTACATGGGGAATCTCGGTTCCCATAATACTTCGTGTCTGGATTGTGATGGAATTCTCAATCGGTACCGTGTAGGCAAGCTGTGATACGAGGTTGATTCCGTTTTCAATATTGGCACGCTGCAGGCATTGATAGGCATAGGTAAATGTTGAATCGATTTCATCCTGAATATCGCGGGCTTCATCAATAAGATCCATCAATTCGCGAATCAGGATATTACGCTTTTTGTCCATCAAATCGTAACCCTGCTGTGCAAGTGCCAGTGAATTTTTTGCCAGCATGAGATTTCCTTTTGTGGGAAATGTACGCGGGTCCATATAATTCCTCCTTTCATCTGAAAAATGTCGTTACTGAAAAGTGATAGATGAAAAGTTATTCTTCGTCCGTCTGCATCGGATGATAGTATTTATCCAAAATTTTCGTATCCACACGGTCCAATTCTTCTTTTGGTAGTCTGCCAAGTAATTCCCATCCGAGGTTCAAGGTCTCTTCAATCGTTCGGTTTTCATTCATACCCTGTCCGATATAACGTGTCTCGAATTCTTTACCGAATTCCAGATATTTCTTATCAATCGGGGAGAGCTCATCTTCACCGATAACGGAAGCGAGGTTGCGGGCATCTCCTACTTTGGCATAGGCAGAGAAAAGCTGGTTGGCAAGATCTTGATGATCCTCTCTTGTATAGCCTTCACCAATACCGTCTTTCATCAGACGTGACAGAGACGGAAGAATGTTGATTGGCGGATAAATGGACTGACCATGTAATTCACGGTCCAGTACAATCTGACCTTCAGTGATATATCCTGTCAAATCCGGGATAGGATGCGTGATATCGTCATTTGGCATGGTCAGAATCGGAAGCTGTGTAACCGAGCCGTTCACACCTCGTACAATACCGGCACGCTCATAGATGGTTGCCAGTTCACTGTATAAGTAACCTGGGAAACCTTTACGGCTTGGAATCTCGCCTTTTGATGACGAAACTTCACGCATTGCCTCTGCAAATGAAGTCATATCGGTCAGGATAACAAGGATATGCATATTCTGTTCAAATGCAAGATACTCGGCAACGGTGAGCGCAACTTTCGGCGTTATCAGACGCTCTACAACCGGGTCGTTGGCCATATTTAAAAACATGGCTACATGGTCGGCAACCCCGCTGTCCTCGAATGTGCGGCGGAAGAAATCAGCAACATCATGTTTGACACCCATTGCCGCAAATACAATAGCGAATTGTTCATCCGAATTCTCGCCGAGAGATGCCTGTTTTACAATCTGGGCTGCAAGTTGATCGTGTGGAAGTCCATTTCCGGAGAAAATCGGAAGCTTCTGACCACGAATCAAAGTTGTCAGGCCATCGATTGCTGAGATTCCGGTACGGATATAGTTACGCGGGTATTCACGTTCCACCGGATTCAGCGGAAGTCCGTTGACATCTCGTTTTAAAGAAGAATGAATCGGTCCCAGGTCATCGATCGGCTGTCCGATACCATTGAAGGTGCGGCCGAGCATATCCGGGGAAAGTGCAATCTCCATCGGGTGTCCGGTCAATTTTGTATGTGTATTTTTCAAAGACATATTTTCTGAACCTTCAAAGACCTGAATGATTGCTTTGTCTTCGTAGAGCTCGATAATACGTCCAATTTTGCGTTCACTGCCATCTACGACAAATTCTACAATTTCATCATAAAAGGCATCCTGTACGCCCTCCAGTGCAACGAGAGGACCATTGATACTGCTTAAGCCTAAATATTCAATTGACATCGTATAGTTTCCTCCTTATGCATTCTTTTCCAGAACACGTTGATAGAACGCGTCGATATCACGGTGGTATTGTTTGAACATCTCAAGGCGGTCATTCGGTACATCATATTTGATGGCGATGACACGGTCGAAAATATTTTCCGATTTGAGAACCGACATCGGATGTCCCATCGTTACCAAAGCACGTGCCTGTTTGTATAGATACAAGATGGTGTCCATCATCATAAACTGCTTCTCGAGAGAAACACAGGTGTCGTCTTTGTGGAATGCATTTTGCTGCAGGAATCCAAGACGGATGACACGGGCAATTTCCAGAATGAGCTTCTGGTCGTCTGGAAGCACGTCACTACCAATCAATTTGACAATCTCAAGAAGACTGCTCTCCGAGTTCAAAAGTGCCATCAGACGATTACGGTAATCTACAAATTTAGGCGACACGTGATCCTGATACCATGGAGACAGATCACCAAGGTATTCACTGTAACTGGTAAGCCAGTGGATTGCCGGGAAATGTCTTGCATAGGCAAGGCTCTTATCCAGTCCCCAGAAGCAACGCACGAATCGTTTGGTATTCTGTGTGACCGGTTCGGAGAAGTCTCCTCCCTGTGGTGATACGGCACCGATAATGGTGACGGAACCGTCTGTTCCATTTAAATTGTGCATCATACCGGCACGCTCATAGAACGCGGACAGACGCGATGCAAGATAAGCAGGGAAACCTTCTTCGGCTGGCATCTCTTCCAGACGACCGGATAACTCTCGAAGGGCCTCCGCCCATCGGGAAGTAGAATCTGCCATAATTGCAACATCATATCCCATGTCGCGATAATATTCAGCAAGAGTCAGTCCGGTATAAATGGATGCCTCACGGGCCGCTACCGGCATGTTGGATGTATTGGCGATCAGCGTGGTACGATCCATCAACGGATTCCCGCTTCTAGGGTCTACCAACTGACTGAATTCTTCCAGTACCTGAGTCATCTCATTGCCACGCTCTCCACATCCGATGTAGATGATGATATCAGCGTTGGACCACTTGGCGATCTGGTGCTGGGTCATGGTCTTACCGGTTCCAAATCCGCCCGGTACAGCGGCGGTTCCACCTTTGGCAATCGGGAACATCGTATCGATGATTCGCTGTCCTGTGATCAATGGAACGGAAGCCGGAAAACGATGGTGAGTCGGTCTGGCAACTCGAATCGGCCAATGTTGTGTCATGGTCAGTTCTTTTGTCGTGCCGTCATTTAATTGTAGTGTGATCAGTGGTTCATTTATTGTATAAGCTCCGTCTGCGACTGCGTGGATAACGGTTCCCTCCAAGTTTGGCGGAACCATACATTTATGAACGATAGCGCGTGTTTCAGGAACTTCTGCGATGATATCGCCACCATGGAGAAAATCTCCTTCTTTTACCGTGATATGGGCATCCCATTTCTTTTGACGGTCCAGTGAATCTACGCTGACACCACGAGTGATAAATGCACCGCCACTTTTGGAAATCTCCTCCAGCGGGCGTTCGATACCATCAAAGATGTTATTCAAGATTCCGGGTGCGAGCGTTACCGATACAGCGCTTCCGGTGGCGATGACTTCCTCGCCGGGACGCAGACCGCTGGTTTCCTCGTATACCTGGACGGTTGTCATATCTTTGTCCAGAGAAATGACTTCTCCGACTAATTTTTCTTTTCCTACATAGACCATCTCGGACATGCGGAAACCGGTGTTTCCCTTCAGATAAATGACGGGACCATTGATTCCGTAGATTGTAGCAGTATTAAGCAATTCCGTCACCTCCTGAGAATATAAATTTATCGTATTCATCACGTAATTGCGTTTTGAATGAATGGTCGATCAGAATGTTTCTATCGCGGATGACACAGCGGACACCGCCGATAAAATCTTCAGTACTTATGGTAAGCTGTGTTCCTGTGGCTGTTTCTAAAGTAGATTTGAGCGCTTCATCGGTAGGATTGATGTAAATAGTCATCGAAGCACCATTTGCAAATTGAAGCGAATCCTGTATACAACGAATCAGGAAATCTGGATAAGCATCAGACTGCATATAGTCATGAACAAGCCCCATAGTTTCTTTGAAAATCTTGTCTTTTAGATCCTGTTGGATTCGGCTTTGCTGACGTTTTAAATCAAGCTGTGCCTTGGCAAGAGACTGGTTTAATTGTTGTCTGGCATTGACACTTTCCGCCTTGATACGAGTTTCGGATTGTCTCTTTGCCTCTGATTTATGATCTTGTAATACTTTTTCGAGGGCATCCCGGTAGGAGTCAATGATCGCATTGCCTTGTGCCCGGGCCTCCTCCATGGAGGTCGCCTGTAAATGTGCAATTTTTTCTTCTAAAGTCAAGGTACTGCCTCCTCTATAATTTTAATCCGATAGCTTCCGTGATATAGGATGTGATAAAGTCCTTTTTGCGACCGGTACCATGTCGGTCTGGAATCTCGATCAAAAGCGGCATCTTCCGTTCCAGACGGAACTGGTCGATGATATCTGGGAATTCCTGACCGAATTTCTCGGTCAACAGAACGATACCGACTGTCTTGTCGAGCAGAACTTTTTCCAGTTCTTCACGAAGCTCATCACGTTCATGGACAACAACGCCGTCAACACCGGCAAGACGCATGCCGGTATAAGTGTCGACGTTGTCACTGATTAAATACATTTTCATAAAATGCGCCACCTTTATAATTGTCCTAAGATCATGAAAGAGATAATGAGTCCGTACAGGCAGACACCTTCTGCAAGACCTACGAAAATCAAAGATTTACCAAGTACACTGGAATCCTCGCTGATGGCTCCCAATGCGGCGCTTGCAGCACTTGCTACGGCAATACCGCCACCGATGCAGGAAAGTCCTGTTACCAATGCGGCTGCGAGATATCCCATACCGGTTGCCAGTGAAGCAGAAGATGCGGCAGCATCGGCAGCGTGTACAGTTGGTCCGCCAAGCATCATAATTGAAGCGATGGCAAATGCTCCGAAGAAGAAAAATGCGTTGACACCGATGGTGCGTTTATAGCGTTTTTTGTTCTTTTCTCCGATTAAGTAATATCCAAATGGAATGATGATGCTCAGTACAAGAGCGATAACGAAAATGATTTTTGTTGCTGTTGTCATAATAAATGCCTCCTAAAAAATGATATTTATTTGCTGTTGTTTACAAGAATCCTGTAAACGAGAACTTTATTTCTTCGCTTTTGCGTCTGCCTTTTTCGTATATGGTGAAAATGCATGTCCGGAACCTGTATAGAATCTGCTGAACATTTCATAATATTCAAGACGCAGAACCTGAATTCCTACGATCAAACCTTCCATACCGCATACGAACAGGTTACCAAGTACGATGACAATCCAGTTTGGATTCCCTTCTTCGGCACCGGCCAGCATCAGTACAACTTCCATCATGGCAGCATGGCTGACAGCGAAAGCACCGATACGGACAAAGGAAAGCGTATTTGAGAAGTAGCTGAGCAGTGTCTCAAACAATTCGAAAAATCCCTGGATAAGGAACATTGCCTTGCTTTCTTCCATTTTATCGCTTCGTTTTTGAATCTTCTTTGTGATCGGCTCACGAAACAGGATCAGAAGCAGCGGGATACCAAACATAATTCCAAGAACCCAGCCTGCCGGTGTTGTGTGTCCGGTCATAAATAAAACGATGACTGCGACAATAGAAGCATAGAACACAAGTCCTGCAACACCATTGACATCAAACCAGGTTGCTTCCACATCATGACTCTTCGCAGCATTTATAATATGAAGAATCATAGCAAAGATAATGACGCCCATACCAAATGCGACTGCAACGATAAATACGGTGTTTAGTTTACCGATAAACGGCAGTGTCGTCATATGGTCGATCGGTCTTAGCCACAGTGGTTTCAGGATATCTTCGAATCCGAAAAAGCTTCCGAATAAAAATCCAAAAATTGTGGAGAAAAATCCGGCACAGGATATGATTCCTGCAAGTGGAATTTTCTTAAAGTGATATAGAAGTCCTCCGCCGATTAAAAGAAGGAGTCCCTGACCGACATCTCCGAACATGGCACCAAAGATGAAGGAGTAGGTCAGTCCGACAAAAATCGTAGGGTCCATTTCGTTGTGTGCCGGAAGTCCGTACATCTGTACATACATTTCAAATGGTTTGAATAACTTCGGGTTCTCCAGTTTGGTTGGTGGTTCGCCAAAGTATTTATCGCGTTCTTCCTCTACGACAACAAACACTTTATCGTCGTTTTTAATCTCTTCTGTGAATTTTTCAACGTCGTCTTCCGACATCCAGCCGCATAAGATGTAGTAATCTTCTTTGTCTTCCTCCATGCGGGCGGCCATTTTACGGACATCAAAGTTATTGGAAAGTTCCTGCAGTCTGTTGCGCGCTGCAAGAAGCTGAGGAGCCCGTTTTGTAAGTATCTCGGAAATCTCTTGATTCAGCGATTCGATTTCCTTTTGTGCTTTGTCGATTTCTCTTGCAAGAGAACGATAAGCCTGGGAAGGAGTTCCTTTGTATTCGTCGGTCAATGTAATACGTTCAAAGTGAAGAGAGCGGAAAACGGCGTCTGCCTTCTGCGCTTCTCCCGGAGATACGAAGTATGCTCCATACACATAAGTATCGTCACGTTCTCCTTCTACATAAATTGCATCCAAATCATCAACCAGATATTTCTGCATCTTGTGATAATATTCAATCGGAAGTTTACCGAAACGGTAAGCGATGAAACGATAGTTCAATACTTCCTGCATGTTACAATCCAAAGGCTGGAACGGAGCGATAATCTGTTGCTTTTGTTGAGCGGCTTCGATTGCCTGTTTTTGTTTTTCTTTCTTCTCCTGCAAATGTTCATACTCTTCATTCGCAGTGCGGACGACTTCGAACATGTCATCCAGCGCCAGTGTCGTATCCGGTGTAATCTTGTCCGGATTATCCAGATAGCCGACAAATTTGTCTGCCATGCTGAGTGCATCCCGATAAGGGTTCAGTTCAACAAATGGTCGAAGGTTATCGACGGTCTTTAATTCGGATAATGCCGATTCCAACTGGATTTCATATTTGGAAAGGTAGGTGTCCGTCACGCGGTCGATATCATTTCGAGGTCCGGAAATGTTGATGAATTTCATTTTTACAATCATAGAGTTTTACCTCCAACATATGCTAACGTCTCGCTTGGAGATAAATGATAACGGATACATTCCATAGCGGTGGTCAGCTTTCTTAATTCTTCTTCTTTTAAGAACAGATAGGTATTGATGGTGGCGATGGAATAAGGATTCCTGCGTCGGTCTATCGTGTAGAGGTGATAGAGACATTCATGATACATCTGTTCAATTGTTAATGTTTCATTAAAATCATAATGTCGCCAGTAAGAAGTTTTTCGTAATGCATGTTCAAACTCCTCCATAGAAGGCGCTTCAACCAGTTCTTTGACTAAGTCGGTTGAAAGTTTATAATGAATCGGTACTAATAAGGTATAAATGTCGACCGGTTTCATTTCATAATAGTTCTTTGCACGATAAATCCATTGCAGATTCAGCAGATCAATCTTAGAGCCGTAGTCTCTTGTGAGAATTTCCAGTTCCTTTTTCTTTAGCACTTTTTTCCTCTTCTTCCAGACTTTGGAGAAGGCGTATTGGTCTAAAGCAAGGTCATAGTCATAAAGCGTAATATCGGGCTTTTCCTTCAAACGTTTTAATGGCTCGTAATACTCGGTATCTTTTAAATTCTCAATCAATTCATCGGTGGTGCGTGATGTGATCAGCTTATCGATAGAAATCTGAGAATATTTGTCAAAGAAATTTTTCTTATAATTCAAATCAAAAGGCTCGGAGTAGTGATTGATGACAATGCGGAAGCAATAATTGATCAAGTCTACCTCGTAACGGGAAATATATAGTTCCAGAAACTTTCGTTGTTCCAGCCCGCAAAAACGATAAATTTTAGAATAATCGTAATATAATTGTCCGATTAATACTTTCTCGATATTACCACGATGAAGCTGTTCGTCTGACAAATCATTTAATACGAAACTGTAAGAGGATTTCTCCTTTAGATAGGAAACAACTTCGGGGACGCTATGCAGCTCCGAAATCTCCTCAAAGTTCTTATCGGTTAGAAGTTTTGCTTCCATTGCACGAACTTTGGTCACGATTCCACTGTATGCCAGTAGATTGCCCATGTGTGTCACCTCGCTTGCATGAAATAGTAGAGTAAATGTTGCTGCTTTATAATATGTCGGCAACAACGGGATAAGTGAGAATCAGACAGTTGTAATACGCCTTAAAATCTCTTCGGCATATTGGGTGTGTCGTTCTTCATAATCCTTTTGAAGTGCAATGGTTGCAGAGCTGTTGTCATCACTTTGCCCATCCAGCACGTTCTTGGTGTCGGTTTCAAGATGGTCGCGAATCTTTTGAATCTCTGCCATGGTGCGACTTTCTAACTCGATATCAAAGAGCCGTCGCTTTTCCCGATATTCTTTATCCAAAACTTCCTTTTGTGCTTCGGCATGTTCCACGATGGAAGAAGCGGCCGATTCAATCTCGGATAGTTTTTTTACAATAGAATCCATAAGAAGCCTCCCTTGTTGCATATTTTGTTTGTGATGTTTTTATCATACACCTTTTTTGAAAAAATACAATAAAAACAACGAAAAACAAACGACAAAATTAGACAAATTTACTAGAAAAAATGATTTCTAAATTGATACGAAAAATTGACCGTTGTCATTGGTTTATGATATGATAAGACGAAATCGCAGAATGTTTGGTAATAAGAAACATATGCGAAGGGAATACAGGTGATGAGCAGACAGAAGAAACGCTGTTTGAGACAGGATAGATATCAGGAGGCATTTTATTTATTATGAGACTTAGAAATATTCCGCGTGCGGAGAGCACAATCGAGGCACATGATGCAGTGATCAATCAGCCGGAAGCCGAAAGAGGAAACTGGACAAAAGTATTTGGAAACAGCAAACCGATTCACATTGAAATCGGAATGGGAAAAGGACAGTTCTTATTAAATATGGCACTTGCACATCCGGATGTGAATTATATTGGGATTGAGAGATATTCCAGTGTATTACTTCGTGCAGTAGAAAAATTTGATTTAGAAGAATATAGGGAACTGGATAACATTCGTTTTATTTGCATGGATGCAAAGGAACTGGACAAGGTGTTTGCACCGGAAGAAGTGGATAAAATCTACCTGAATTTTTCCGATCCGTGGCCAAAGGCCAGACATGCAAAGCGTAGACTGACTTCAAAAGAATTCTTGAAAAGATATGAGGGAATCCTTGTGCAAGATGGAAAGATTGAATTCAAAACAGATAATACAGAACTGTTTAATTTCTCTTTGGAGCAGGTAGAAGAAGCAGAAGGATGGGAGCTGATTGCGCATACATTTGATCTGCATCATAATCCGGAGCTGAATGAAGGGAATATTATGACGGAGTATGAGGCAAAGTTTTCTGCTAAGGGCCAGCCAATCAATAAGTTGATTGCGACGAGGAAATAAAAGACATTTACTTACATATAATATAGAAATAATTCACAAAGCCGACAGAAACAAAAGGCTGACCAAAGAACGGCTAATTGTTTGTGGGTAAAGGAAAGAAATGAAGAAGCGGCGTAGAACATGGAAAGTGGCGTTGAGTCAAAAGCTATATTGTAATGTAAAGTGGAATAAAATTGTGGTGTGCGTGAAGGGCTCACTGGACGAAGTATGTAAGATTTTGAATTCCATAGGAAGACAATGCTAAATAGAGTGTCAGATTTGCATAGATTTCCTGTTTTAGGAATTCGGGTTTTTTTACTGTGGAAGTACAAAAGCCCATTTCCCTGAATTAAGGAAATGTGCAATCCCCTTTTTGAGGGAAAAATGTGAGGAAACGTTAAATTTATGACGTTATGGACGAATATGAAGTTTGATGAGGGGCGGATGAAATTTTCATCCGCCTACTTTAATTTCATCATCCATGTGCTGCATATGCGAGTAGTCCAAATATGCATTATCTAAATTCAAAAATCGCTACCTTAACTTAATGACATTGCCAATATGTCAGCTCTTTTCAGTGAGAAATTCTCCGCTTTGGGACTTTTTCTTAGATAGGGCGATAAATTCTGTGGGTGTGCAGGAGTATATTTTAGTACACCAGTCGATTAATGTCTTTTCTGTATTGAAGCCAGCTGCCAGCGCGCAGTCAAGAAGTGTATATTCTGTTGGTTTTGCAACTGCAAGATTCAGTGCGACATCAAGACGAACGCGGCTTAGGTATTGATGGAAAGAGATACCGGTTTCTTTCTTAAATAATCTGCAAAAATAATGTTCTTGAAAGCCGGCTTTCTTAGCAATATCTGAAATAGTGATTTGTTCTGAGTAATGTATTCCCACATATTTAATAATATTTTTCCAGAGGGAGCTGCGTTGGCATTGCGGCTTTTCAGAAGAAAAGCAGGAGCGGTAGAGCAGATAAATAATATTCAGAATTTCCTTCTTCATATATAAATCCCAAAAAGGCTGGCAAGGGTCTAAATGTTCAATTATTTTGCCAAGATATTCTTTCAGTTCAGGTGTATCAGATACATTTTCAGATTTAAAATAAGGAAATTGGATATCAGGGACTAATTCGTTGAATACCTGATCTGGAATCATAATTAAAAGAGTCGCTAGTTTTTTTCCGTTTTCTGCATTTTCAGTCTGATGAATCAGACCGGAATTCACAAGTATTGTATCGCCTTTTTCGGCATAGTTGCCTATACCCTCAATAAAATAATGCACCCTGCCTTCAATTACATAGATTAGTTCTACGGCATGATGCCAGTGAAGAGTACTGTTGTTTTCTGAATGAACCGATGTGATAAGTTCAACGACGCAGTTATTAATTTTCGTAAAAGGCAGGTTCGCTACTGTTTCATATTTGACAGGCTGCATGGCACATCCTCCGTTTCAGGTCATTCGATGAAAAGTGAAAGGTTTATATGGGATTAGCATACTACCGTAAGATAGAAAAGTCAATATTTGTTAAATTGTAGCTAGTATGTGTTAAACAGAAAAATATCTTTTGCGCTATGATATTAGCATAAAGAGGCGCTTCTGAAGATAAAGGAAAGGAAGGATGAAAATGGCAGAATTTGTTATATTAGAAAAAGATCAGCCATGCTATGATTATGCCGCAGCACATCCAGGGGATTATGAACTGCCGGAAGATTCTTATCCGCAAAAGGGTATCCCTCAGGGAAAGCTGATTAAAAAGACGCTTAATCATTCCTCTGTTTACCCAGGAACTAATAGGAAATATTGGATATACGTGCCATATCAGTATGAACCGAAATCAGAAGCAGCATTTATGGTATTCCTGGATGGTGAGGATGAATACATTAAGCGTGCGCATGCCCCCGTAGTATTTGATAATCTTATATTTAAAGGGGAAGTCCCAGTAACAATTGGAGTGTTCGTAGAATCAGGGGATAAGGGACCAGGATATCCTATCTATTATGGGGAAGATAACCGCAGTATAGAATATGATTCTAATGATAGCAGGTTTGCTGAGTTTTTGGAGAAGGACATTATTCCGAAGATAAAATCAGAATATAGCATATCCGATGATCCAGATATGCATGGAATCTGTGGCATGAGCTCGGGAGGGCAGGCGGCTTTTGCTGCTGCGTTTTACAGGCCCGATTTATTTCGCAAAGTGATAAGCCATTGCGGCAGTTTTACGAGCATACGCGGAGGAGACAGAATGCCGGGGTTAATACGGAAATCGGAAAAGAAGCCGCTAAAAGTATTCCTACAGACAGGAGAACATGATTTGAATATCGTTTTCGGTGACTGGAAATTGGCAAACGAGACCATGGCTTCAGCACTTGAATATAAGGGATATGAGTATAAATTTGTAGAAGGGAACGGCGCGCATTCTGTAAAGCATGGAGCAGCGCTGCTTCCTGAGACTTTAAAATGGCTGTGGACTCGATAACTGGAGGAAAATGAGAAAGTAAAGGAGAAGGAAATATAATGGGAAAAGAGATGAATCTTGACGCATCTAAGACTTTGAGTATGCGTGAACGAATTTTTTATGGCTGCGGCGGTATGGGGAATGCTATTGTACTTGCAATTGTTTCCACTTATTTAATGTTTTTTTATACAGATGTGATCGGGCTGCGAGCCGGAATTGTTGGGACTATATTAATGGGATCTAAACTTCTGGACGGGATCAGTGATCTCGTTATGGGACACATTGTTGATATGACTAAGTCGAAATGGGGAAAGGCACGCTGCTGGATCTTATGGCTTTGCGTTCCATATGCAATATCCGGCGTCCTGCTCTTTATGCTTTCACCAACATGGCCATCTGTTGTACAGTACACTTATGTCTTTATTACTTATAATCTTGTTAATACGGTTATGTATACTGGAATTTGCTGCCCGTATAATGCTATGAACGCACTTATGACAACGAACCAATACGAAAGAGGAATGCTTGGGACTACGAACGTTCTTGGAAATGCAGTGGGACAGGCAGTCGTCAACACATTTATCCTGAGATTAGTGTCTGCGTTTGGCAATAACCAGAATGCATGGATTATAGCATCGGCAGTCTTTGGCATTATCGGAATTGTAATGCATGTGATCTGTTTTACGCAGACGATTGAACGAGTAAAGGATGATGCTGCTAAATCGGCTGAACCGACTTTTATAGAGAGTGTAAAGTCACTTTTTCATAATAAGTACTGGCTGATTGTTGCTGCTATGGCTACAGTTCTGTTCTTCTGGAATGGAATTATTAATACAAGCGCTATATATTTTGCAAAATCTGTGCTCCATGATGAGCAAACGGTTTCTTGGCTTACTAATTCTATGGTGTATGCCCAAATTGTCGCATACTGCTTTGCTTTCATTTACATTAAAAAACTCGGAAAGGGAGGATGTTTTAAGGTTGGCTTCGCACTGGCATCTTTATCCTATGTATTACAGATTTTTGCAGGGACAAATTATTATGCGTTAATTGGCTGCGGTGTGGTCAGAGGTCTGGGAATCGGTATGGCGGCTTCCTGCCTGGGAGGAATTATCTCTGATACAATAGAGTACGGTGAATGGAAAACAGGCGTACGTTGTGTAGGGGTTGGAAATGCAGCTAATACCTTCGCCCAGAAAATAGGCCTGGGAATCGGCCCGGCGCTGGTAGGCTGGCTTCTGGAATTTGCAGGGTACAGTTCCGCAGCTGCACAGCAGTCGGCAGTCGCGTTGTCTGCAATTCATGTATGTTATACATATATTCCGCTGGTATGTTGCGTCGCTATTGTGATCCTCGCCATGAATTATAAACTTGATGGACAATATGACCAGATTATGAAGGAACTTAATGAAAGGAGACGCAAAAGATGAAGATTGCAGTGTTAGGATCAGGTGCAATGGGAAGCCTTTACGGGACGTATCTTTCTCAAAGCGAAGAAGTAACAATGGTTGATGTCCTTCCTGATCTGGTGGATCATATCAACCGTCAAGGAATCCGTGGGATGGAGCCGGATGGCCAAGTAAAACAATATTCTGTCAGGGCAGTTCAGTCAGGAGAAGATATTGGCATTCAGGATATTGTTCTCGTCTTTGTAAAAGGAATGTATACAAAAACTGTAATACAGCAGAATCTCTCTATGATCGGAGAGCATACTTGGGTTGTGACTCTTCAGAATGGTGCCGGGAATAATCGTGATATTGCCGCTTTTGTTCCGAGAGAACGAATCTTTGTCGGTACGAGCAGCCATAACTGTGTTGTGAAAGGAATGGGAGTTTACTCCCATTCTGGAAACGGCCCTACGAATATCGGGCCGGATATGATAAATGCAAATACTGTTGAAAACGCTCGCAAAATCGCAGAGGTTTTTAGTCGATGTGGTTTTGAAACTCATGTAATCCCCAATATTCAGGAAGTACTTTGGGAAAAGATATTTGTTAATTGCGGCATTAATGCCCTGTCTATGATTATGCGCCAGCCAATAGGGGCTGTAAGAACAAACCCATCTCTTTGGAATATCTGTAAGAGGATAACATATGAATGTGTCATGGTAGCTGAGGCAGACGGCACTTATTTCGATAGGGCAGAAGTGCTTAAAAGTGTAGAACAAGTGTGCGTCAATAATTCAGACGGGCTGGCAAGTATGTATCAGGACAGCATGAATGGGAGATTAACAGAGATTGACAGAATCAATGGAATAATCGTGGAATTGGGGGCTGAATACCGCATTGATGTTCCTTATAACAGGATGCTTGTAGAAATGGTTCATGGAGCGGAAACAGCTTCTGGGATCAGAAAGTTTGATTCATGCTATTGAAGGAGCATATTACTATGAAAAATAAGAAAAACAGCAATAAGGTAACTAATGGAATAGAAAGAGCACCGCATCGTTCATTATTCTATGCGGCAGGATTTACTAAGGAAGAGTTGGAAAAACCATTAATTGGTATTGTAAGTGCACAAAGCGAAATAATTCCAGGACATACTCACTTAAGTAAAATTGCCGAAGCAGTAAAAGCAGGAGTATATGCAGCAGGAGGAACACCAGTTATAGTACCAGCAATTGGTGTATGTGATGGTATTGTTATGGGGCATAAAGGGATGCATTATTCTTTAGCTTCTAGAGAATTAATTGCTGATTCGATCGAAACATTGGCAGCTGCACACTGCTTTGATGGATTAGTTCTTGTTCCAAATTGTGATAAAATTGTTCCAGGAATGATTATGGCTGCTCTTCGCTTGAATATTCCCTCTATTGTATGTTCTGGTGGACCGATGTTGGCTGGTTGTGTACATGGGAAAAAAACAAGTTTATCAGAAATGTTTGAAGCCGTTGGTTCGTATAAAGCAGGGATTATTAATAAAGATGAACTGGAAGAAAAAGAACAGTTAAGTTGTCCAACATGTGGTTCATGTTCTGGAATGTTTACAGCTAATTCTATGAATTGTCTAAGTGAAGCATTAGGATTAGCATTAGAAGGAAATGGAACGATACCTGCTCCTTATTCTGCACGTATTCAATTTGCAAAAAGAAGCGGAATGAAAATAATGGAGTTAGTTGAAAAAGATTTAAAACCACGAGATATTGTAACAATGGAAGCATTAGAAAATGCAATTGCTGTTGATATGGCATTAGGTTGTTCTACGAATAGTTCATTACATTTACCAGCAATTGCACATGAGGCAGGGATCAAATTAGATCTTCATTTATTTAATGAAATTAGTGAAAAAACACCAAATCTTTGTCATCTTGCTCCAGCTGGTCATCATTTTATGGAAGAGCTTAATGCTTCGGGTGGAGTATTAGCTGTAATGAAAGAGTTAACTAAAATTAATTTATTACATCTTGATATACCTACAGTAACGGGTAAAACAGTAAGAGAAAATTTGGAGAAAGTGGTTAATTCTAATACTGATATTATACGTCCTATCTCTGAGCCATATTCAAAAACAGGAGGCTTAGCTTTCTTGTTTGGAAATATCGCGAAAAATGGTTGTGTAGTTAAAAGAAGTGCTGTAGCAAAAGAGATGCTTGTACATACATGTAGAGCACGAGTATTTTATGGTGAAGATGATGCCGTAAAAGCAATCTATGACAATAAAATTGAACCTGGTGATATAGTTGTAATTTTGTATGAGGGACCAAAAGGTGGTCCAGGAATGAGAGAAATGTTAGTTCCAACTAGTGCGTTAGCAGGAATGAACCTGGATAAAGATGTTGCACTAATTACGGATGGTCGTTTCTCAGGTGCATCAAGAGGAGCATCAATCGGACATGTTTCTCCAGAGGCTGCTTTAGGTGGAAAAATAGGATTATTAAAAGATGGTGATTTAATTGATATTGATATGAATAATTACTCAATTCATGCAAGAGTAAGCGATGAAGAATTCGAAAAACGTAGAAAAGATCAAGTAATGCCTAATTTTTTACTCGAAAAAGGTTGGTTATCACGATATCAAAAATTAGTTTCATCAGCTGATGAGGGTGCAATTTTAAAATAGCTAAATTTTATAATAACTATTATTCAATCTGTAGGTGAATCTATTGATTTAGTGGAAGAAAACATTGATTTCAGTTTTACTAATAATAGTATAGTTATCGTTGTTTTTAAATATTGTATATGAAAAAAAACTCTTTAGTTGTTAATGATTTCCTGAGCTGTCACTATTTTCAATTATTTGGAAAATAGCAGATTGACGAATATTGTTGCAGGGTAGCAC
>DAVZKO010000009.1:0-40826 GCA_052272205.1 Schaedlerella sp.
GAAAAATACTTGTCTGATGTATTTACTGCCATTAAAGCTGGGAGATATCAGATATCACCTAGACAAAAGAATCAAGACATATATATGGATTATGTGTTTACGGAAGAAGATGCAAAAAAAGTAATACTATCTTTAACGATATATGATTTTTCAGCTGCAGTACAGAATGATCATCCACAGCATCCAGAGGAGATTCTTTATATATTTGGTAAAGATATTAGATTACTGCCGAGATTCGGTGGTTCAGAGGAGACGGTATCGTTATACACTAAGTTTAATAAATTAGTTAATCAGTATGTGATTATTATTTCTTTTCATAAACAGGAACATCCATTGACGTATAAATTCAAGTGATTTAAACATATGGAGATCAAAAGGAGGGTTTAAAATGGCAAAGGAGAGAATGCAATTCTGTGTTGAATGCAGAGAAGAAACAACGTATAGAATACAACCTATTAAGTGTAAAAAATATATCAAAGATAAGGAATATGAATTTATAATCTCAGAGGCTATTTGTGATAAATGTGGAGAACCTGTAAATATTTCAGGACTTATGGATAGTAATGCATGAGAGGTGGATAGACAATACAGATTACAGGAAGGTATAGTTTCTATTGATGATATTTATAATTTGATGGAGATTTATAAGATAGGTAAATCTCCATTGCCTTTGGCATTGGGATTTGGAGAAATCACAATTACCAGATATCTTTCAGGACAAGTTCCAATAAAAGAATATTCTGAGATTATTAGAAATGCTTTGGAATCACCAACGTTTATGATGGGAAAATTGAATGAGAACCGAGATAAAATAGGTGAAACGGCTTATAAGAAGGCGATGAATGCGGCAAAGGAATTAGAACCGTTATTTGCATTGTCTGAAAAAATGTTATTAACTATTTCTTATATTTTTAAAAAGGCAGAAGAAGTTACACCATTAGCATTGCAGAAGATGCTTTATTTTATTCAGGGAATATATATGGTCTTGTTTAATGTAGAACTATTTAGGGAAGAGTGTGAAGCATGGGCGCATGGACCTGTATTTAAGGATGTCTATGATGTATTTAAGAATTTTAAATATAATCCTATTGATGATACTCGTTTTGCAATGTTTTAAAATAGATTTCATGAGTTATCAGATAATGAAAAGAAAGTCATAGATTTAGTAGTGGAATCGTTTGGGATATATAGTGGAAAAATATTGGAAGAGATTACCCATGGAGAAACACCTTGGAAGAATGCTAGAATCAATTGTTTGCCGGGAGAACCGTCTAATGAAGTAATCTCAAAAGATTCGATTAAAGAGTATTTTTTAGAAGTAGCAGATAAGTATGGATTAGATAATGTTGGTGGAATAAAACAATCTATGCATGGAAA
Source organism: Schaedlerella sp. (assembly GCA_052272205.1). Lineage (GTDB taxonomy): Bacteria > Bacillota > Clostridia > Lachnospirales > Lachnospiraceae > Schaedlerella. Next base: position 1,378 of record DAVZKO010000009.1, read on the forward strand.
AGAAATGCTATACTGAAAATAGATTTTACGTTCGGAGGAAAAATGCATGCAGGGATGGAAAGATTTATTTCGAGAACATATTTTAGAACGGGGAAGACATTATTTCTATGAAGGAGCAGTAACGGAATTACACCAAACAGAGAACGGCTATCAAGCTATTGTTGAAGGCATTAAAACATATGAGGTAGAAATTGAGATAGAGGAAGATCAAGTTTATGATATGTATTGTTCTTGCCCTTATGCGAAAGATGATAATTATTGTAAACATATGGTTGCGGTTTTGTATAAAATAGAGGATGTGAATGGAAATAGTGATGAAATAGAAGAAACTTGGATGGAACAATCTTTGAGAGAAAAGAAAGAATTAGAAGAAACGATTGAAAAAATTCCAGATGATGAGTTACGTGCATTAGTAAAAGAACTGGCTGTCGAGAATAATGAGCTTCAAAATATGATTTTGACAAGATATGCTGTAAAGATTGATGAAAAGCAGATGAATCGATTAAAGCAAGAAGTGGATAATCTTGCATATCAGTATGGTGACAGAAGTGGATTTATTGATTACCGAAATGCGTGGGATTTTACATCTTCACTCCAAAGTTTTTTGGAGGAACAGGTAGATGCACTTATCAGTCGTGGCTGCTATTTGCAAGCGTTTGATTTGACGAATTATGTTTTTAAAATAGTAGGGAACATTGATATGGATGATTCAGACGGAGGGACTTCACAAGTTGCAGATTTGTGTTATGAAAAGTGGAAAAAGATATTGGAGAACTGTAGTGACGATGAAAAAAATAAAATGTTTTCATGGTTCACTACTCATCAGGCATGCGGATATGTGATTGACTATATGGAAGATTACATAGAAGAGTTTTTGATGAATGAATTCAATAGTCGTGAATTGTTAGAAAAAAAGTTGAAATATTTAGACGAAATAATTGAAAAACAGGATTCATCTACAAATGGTGGCTCTACATGGAGCGTACATTCTGGTTATCAAAATAATATATTAAAGCGATTAGAAATCATGCAAAAATTAAATTGTTCGGATGATGAAATTAAGGAGTATAGAAAGAACAACTGGAAATTTTCAGCAGTGAGAGAATTGGAAATACAGGAGAATATTGAAAGTGGAAATCTAGAGCAGGCAATTCAAATTCTACAGGAAAGTAAGTTGTTAGATGCGGCGAATCCTGCACAGGTTACCAAATATAGCAAGCAACTGATTGATTTATATGAAAGGCAATCGAACAAAAGAGCATATAAAGATGAATTGTTATTTTATGTTCTGCAAAATTCACAAAGTGATCTAGAACATATAAATAAACTGAAAGCAATCTGTTCCGCTGAAGATTGGGTAAAGTATCGGGAACAGATACTAGAGCATACTGGAAATTATTATATTCGATATCCTTTTATGGAATCAGAAGGATTATATGAGAAGATGCTTGACTGTATGCAAACGGAACCGCTTATGTATAATGTGGATAAATATGAGCAAGTGTTAAAGAAAAGATATCCGGAACGGGTAAGAGATATTTATATCACATACATTTCCAAAGAAGCTGTACGCACTGCGGATAGAAAACGGTATAAGGAATTGGTAAAATATTTGAAAAAAATTAGTAGGTATCCGGATGGAAAAGAAAAGGCAAATAAAATTGCGAAAGAATGGCGGAGCATGTATTATCGTAGGAGTGCAATGATGGACGAAATGCGCAAAGCTGGCTTTTAAAAACTAGTAATTCACAAATTGATAAAGGAGATCATAAAATGAATACGAAAAAACTTTGGAACAAATTCGATGAATTATCAGGACGATGCTACAATAATATGATTGGTACAGGAGAACCATTTGAGGTATGGGATGAGACTTTCGATATATTAATGGACATTATCAGTGTGGGGCGAGATGAGGATCCTAATTACGCAAAAGAACTCATTGATTTGGAAGATAGTACGGATTTTGAATATGATATTAGTGGTTGGTTAGAAGACTATTTAGATGAACTGGATATGTACGAAAAGTATGAAAAGCTGGAGAAGGTGTGTGATAAGCTTTTGAAAATATTCTCATGGGTTGAAGAAAGCCCTTCTGAGTTACGGTTTCGCAAGGCTTTAGTATTGAAATCGCAAGGAAAGAATCAGGAGGCTCTCAAATTTTGCGAAAAATGGTATCACGCAGAAGAAGATAATATTCTTGCCGCAACGTCGTTGATTTATGCGAGATTAGGAGTAAAAGATATAGACGGAGCGGAGTGTTTAGTAAAAAAATATATTTCAGAAGATACTGTTTGTAGCGAAGAAAATGATATTGTATTTATAGCCGCTGAAACGTTATATAAAGTAAGTAAAAACAAGAAGGCGGAAAAACAGATAAGCCAAGCTTTGAAAAAATATGAAGAACAAGTAGAGGCATATATGTTGGGTGAGGATTACGAAGATGAAGATTTTTGGGATGAGGAACTTCCATTCAATTAAGAGTATAAGATAAAGGATTGTTAGACTGAAAAATCTAATATTGCATATCATGTTAAACCCCTGCATAGATTGTAAAAATAAATTATGCAGGGGTTTCTTGTATGAAAGATTACATCGAAGAACGGGCGGTTGAGATAGCAAATTATATCGTGGAACACAAAGTTACAGTGAGACAGGCGGCAAAGAAATTCGGAGTGTCGAAGTCTACGGTGCATATGGTTGTTACATAAAAGAACGGTTTGTTTGGGTATTAAAATAGTGATAGAATCAGGAGAATACTTATTCTTTTGGTTCTATTTTTTATTTTCAAATTTGATAGTGAAGTAAGCTATTTGTGAATGTTTACCAATAATGAATAAATAAAAATAGGCATATTTCATAAAAAAATGTAGTGTAGTTTTTACTACAGAACAATGTTGAAAGAAACGATATCCTAATCACAGAAATCAACCATGGTAATGAAATAAAAAAGGAGAAGAAAGTGATGATTCGAAATACATACGGAAATCTATTAAAACCTGCCAGTATTGGTACAATGCAATTAAAGAATCGCATTTGTATGGCACCAATGGATTTCAAATACTTTGATGGAAATGAAGATGATTCAAGTATTAGCTTAAGACAGGTAAAAGTTTTTGAAGCAAGGGCAAAAGGTGGATGTGGTCTGATTTTTACTTGTGCAACACAGGCGGAGAGAGAAATTATGCCTTATCCAAGGCTCATGCAGTTTCCGATGATCGATAGAGATGAAAGGATCAAAGAATTTGCAGAAGCAGCGGACACCGTACATGTATATGGTGCCAAAATAGCCTGTGAATTAACGATGGGAAGCGGCAGATATGCAGATAAAGTAGAAGATAAATATCCGCCACTGGCACCATCCGATTGCGAAACGCAGTATGATCCATCTATTAAAGCAAGAGCAATGACGAAGGATGAAATTAAACACATGATTCATACATATGCGCAGGCAGCAGGAAGATTAAAATGTGCAGGGTTTGATGCACTTTTAGTAATGGGTGGCGGTGGCTATTTAATAAATCAATTCCTGTCGCCAGCGTGGAATCAACGAACAGATGAGTATGGTGGAACCATAGAAAAAAGAATGACATTTTTAATTGAAACGCTTCAGGAAGTAAAAAAAGTGGTGGGGACTCAATATCCTATTATCGTAAGTCTGAATATGGATGATTTGCTTCCAAAAGGCGTATCAGTACAGAGGGGAATGATTGTTGAAGAAACAATTGCAGTCGCACAGGAATTAGAAAGATTAGAATTGGCAGATGCCTTCCATTTGAGAATAGGGAACTATTATGATCAAGAATACATTGTTCCAAGTGCGTACGTTACAAATGAAACTTATATGGAGAATTTTCAAAAATTCAAAGCGGCAGTGACTAAGCCTGTTATTTTTGAGAACAAACTATCAGATCCAAATGAAATGCAGGATATGTTGGAACAGAACAAATTAGATTTTGTCAGTGTAGGAAGAAAATGGATTACAGATCCAGAGTGGGTCAATAAGACCCTTTACGACAAACCTGTAAAGCCATGTCTTCGATGTAATTATTGTCTCCATACTTTATGGCTTGGAAAATGTACGTCATGTGCAATCAATCCGGAACATGGGCATGAATTTGAAGGTGAAGTATTACCAGCATCACTCAAAAAGAAGGTTGTAGTAATTGGAGCAGGACCAGGCGGAATCCAGGCGGCACTTACCGCAGAGAAAAGAGGACATTCGGTAACTCTTCTTGAAAAGACCAATCGGATTGGCGGAAAGCTGGATATTGTTGCAGCACCATCCTATAAAAAGGAACAGTATGATGAATATTTGGATTATCTTAGAGCAATGCTTGATCAGTCAAATATTGACTTACATTTGAAAACAGAAGCGACAATAGAAAGCATTTTGGATTATCATCCGGATGCAGTTATCATTGCTGCAGGTGCGGAACCGATCATACCGCCAATTGAAGGAATAGAAAGAACGGTTACAGCAGATGATGTTTTACGAAAAAATAAAAATGTTCGGGGAACAGTTGCAATCATTGGCGGAGGCTTAGTTGGATGTGAAACAGCACATGTTTTAGCAAATCAGGGATGTAAAGTCCATATCGTGGAAATGCAAGAAGACGTTCTCAAGGATACATCCTATGTTACCCGTCATTCACAGTTAAAAGTTTTAGAAAATACAGGTGCAATCATTCACACAAATACCAGATTAATGCATGTTGTGGACGATGGAGTTCAAGTGGAAACAGAAGGAAATACAGAAAAAATAGCCGCAGATTATGTTGTGTTGGCAGTTGGATACAAAAATCAGTCGACATTTTTTGAAGAATTACAGGATCAGGTTGAGGAAGTATATCAGATTGGAGACTTTAAACAGACAAGAAAGATTGCAGATGCAGTTAGAGAAGGGTATCGGATTGCAAGAAATATGTAAGTGCATGATACAAATCTATACAGATATATATCATGCATGAGGCTAAATGGAGAGTGTTTCATGTGAACAATAATGTTCAAGTGCTTTGATATCAGCAAGCTCAATCCACCTGCGATGTGAAACAATAATACCTTCATTACGAAGTCTGGCGAGACTTTTGGCTACATTGACACGGTTTAAAGTGAGAATATCTGCAATGTTTTCTTGTGTCAATTCTATGCGATAAGAGTCACCACTCGGAGAGTTCTGTGAAAATAAATATAACAGATTACACAGTTTAAGGAAAGAGTTATTATACTCTTGATGTGCTGTTTCATAAATTAGCAAATTAATCATTTTTGCATAGGATTCAAATGCGATGGCACTAAGTTGTTTGTTTTCTTGAAACATATGGTAGATCTCTTTTCGTGAGAATTCTAATGTTTGCATATCAGAGAGAGCCTGTGTAGTTAAAGACTTTTCTATTTTGAAATTAGAGTTGTGAAAGCCTGGAAACACAGAACCTTTGCTGTGAAAATATAGAATCTTTTGATGACCATCTTCATGGGTGGCCGAAGTGACACATATTCCAGAAATGATGTAGTAAGTATGCTCTATATAGTCGTCTGGCTTCCACATGTAATCACCCTTGTTAAAGGTGCGTTTGGTATGTGGTTGAGATAAAAAATAGTCATAAAGCTCTGTGTATTCATCAGAGAAAAAATAGCGGGGAATCAGCATAGGAATGCCTCCTTTCACTCGAAAAAATGAAGCTATAGTAATAATCAATATCATAACACAAAAAGGAGAAGAAAAAAATGGATTTTAAACATTTGGCAGATATTATCATTGATAATATTGGCGGTGAACAGAATATTGCCGGATTTACACATTGTGCAACCAGGCTTAGATTTACGTTGAAGGATGAATCTAAAGTCGATGAGAAAACATTGAAGGACACAAAGGGCGTGCTTGGAATTGCCAGAAGCGGCGGACAATTTCAGATTATTATTGGAAATGAAGTTCCAAAAGCATATGCGGCAATTCGTAGTAAAATCACTGTCATATCAGGAGAAGAAACAACAAAACAAGAAAAGCGAAAAGTATCAGAAGTGATTTTTGACTTTGTGGCATCAATTTTCACACCGGTTTTGCCAGCAATCATTGGAGCAGGGCTTGTGAAATCAGTCCTTGCACTTGCTGTTTTGCTTGGAATGAGTGATCAGAGTACAACATACTATTTTATCAACATTATTGGTGATGCACCTTTATATTTTCTGCCAATGATGTTAGCAGTTACAGCATCAAAAAAACTTGGATGTAATTCTTTTATGGCAATTGCAATTGCTGGGGCGATGCTGCATCCGAATTATACAGCATTAATAACAGATGCGTTCAACATTCATTTTAGTTCCATGTTTGGAATTCCAGTTACGTTAGCATCTTATAACTCCAGTGTTATACCAGTTATTTTGATGGTAATTGCGCTTAAATATGTAGATCGACTTTTAGATAAAGTCATTCCGAAGATGATTAAATTTTTCTTTAAACCATTATTAACATTGCTGATTGTTGCATCATTAACATTTATTGTGCTTGGACCAATTGGATTTGTTGTTGGAGTTGGAATTAGCACAGCGCTTAATACGCTTAGCAATTATGCTGGATGGCTGGTACCGATGATTGTAGGTGGAATTTTCCCATTAATGGTAACGACAGGAATGCATTATGGAATTGTTCCATTTATGCTCCAGTCAATCGCAGCACAGGGATTTGAACAGATTTGTTGTCCTGGAAACCTTCCAAGTAATATTGCACAGGGAGCGGCATCTCTTGCAGTTGGATTACGATCTAAAAATTCAGAATTAAAACAGACAGCGTTAACATCAGGAGTAACTGCGATACTTGGTGTAACAGAACCGGCATTATTCAGTGTAACACTTAAGTTTAAAAAGGTTCTTGCCTGCGTCATGATCGGTGGTGCCTGCGGTGGATTATATTCAGGGATTACTGGTGTAAAATGTTTTAGTTTCTGCTCTCCAGGATTACTTTCTATGGTTGCATTTGTTGGACCAGATGGATGGAAAAATATTATAAATGCAAGTATTGCAGCATTGATCGGTTTCTTTGTCACCTTCATTTTGGTCTGGATTTGGGGTTATAAAGATATTGTGGCAGCAGGCAGAGAGGTTATCCAGGATGCGACAGAAAATGCAGACGATAGACTTGAGCAGATAACAGTTTCGGAATCAACAATTCAGAGCCCAGTAGAAGGAGAAGCAGTTGCGTTATCAGAAGTTCCTGATCCAACATTTGCAGAAGAAATGTTGGGAAAAGGGCTGGCAGTCATTCCACATACCAATAAAATCTGTTCACCAGTTACAGGTACTATCACAACTGTATTTCCTACAAAACATGCAATTGGAATTACCAGCGAAAGTGGCGTGGAGATTTTAATTCACGTTGGTCTTGACACTGTAAAGCTGGATGGAAAATATTTTGACTGTAAGGTAGAAGTGAACCAGAAGGTAAAGCTGGGTGAAGTGATTTTGGACTGTGACTTTGAGGCGATTGAAAAAGAAGGGTGTCAAACAATTACACCAATGATTATTACCAATACGGATGACTATTCCGAAGTAGAAATGATAAAAACTGGTGAGGTTTTCATTGGAGAATCCATTCTGAAAGTGAGATAAGAGAGGGTTATAAGTATGATTGAAAAGAAAGAATTTCCAGAAGGATTTCTCTGGGGAGGGGCTTTAGCGGCAAGCCAGTGTGAGGGTGCTACAAGGGAAGATGGAAAAGGATTCAGTACGGCAGACGCACTTACAACGGGCGTGTTTGGAGAACCTGAGATTCCGCCATCTGGCTTTTATTTGAAAGAAGAGGGAATTGATTTTTATCACAGATATAAAAAAGACATTCATTTGTTTGCGGAGATGGGATTTCAAGTTTTGCGAGTTTCGATTGCATGGAGCAGAATATTTCCGAATGGTGACGAAGAGCAGCCAAATGAATTAGGACTTCAATTTTATGATGATTTATTCGATGAGATGAAGAAAAATAATATTGAACCGTTGGTGACAATTTCGCATTATGAAATGCCTCTTCACTTATCGACAGCGTATGGTGGCTGGACAAACCGAGAATTAATTGACTTATTTGCAAATTATGCAAAAACTGTTTTTATCAGATATCGTGGAAAAGTGAGATATTGGCTGACATTTAACGAAATCAATATGATGCTGCATGCACCGTTTAATGGAGGTGGAGTACAAGGTAGTCTGGAAGAGATGAGCCAGAGTAATCTTTATCAGGCAGTACATCATCAATTAGTGGCAAGCGCGATGGCTACTAGAATCGGACATGAAGTCGATGAACAAAATCAGATTGGCTGCATGATTGCAGGAAGCCCGATTTACCCTTTGACATGCAAGCCCGATGATGTTTTAGCAGCAATGCAGAAAGACAGGCAATCACTATTTTTTGCAGACGTTCATGCAAGAGGGAAATACCCGGCATATATGAAGCGTTTTTTCAGTGAAAAAGGAATAAGAATCGATTGTACAGAGAGTGATTGTGAGATATTAAAAAATACGGTTGATTTTATTTCTATTAGCTATTATATGAGCTATTGTGCAACTGGAGATACAAAGAAAAATATTCAATCCAAAGGAAATATCATGAGTGCTGTGAAAAACCCATATTTGGAAGAGTCAGATTGGGGCTGGCAGATTGACCCAAAAGGAATTCGCTACCTATTAAATCAATTGTATGACAGATATGAGCTACCTATTTTTATTGTGGAAAATGGATTGGGAGCAAAAGACAAACTTGTAAAAGATTCAAGCGGTAACCTGACAGTCGAGGATGACTACAGAATTTCTTATATGGATGCTCATTTAAAACAGGTTCGAGAAGCAATTGAGGACGGCGTGGAAGTAATGGGGTATACTAGTTGGGGAGCGATTGATATTGTATCGAACACTTCTAATCAGATGTCAAAGCGTTATGGATTTATTTATGTAGATAGAAATGACGATGGCAGTGGAACGATGAATCGTTATAAAAAAAAGAGCTTTTATTGGTATAAAAAAATAATTGAAACAAATGGAAAGGATTTATAATATGAAACAATTTGAATATACGATTAAAGATGAACAAGGAATTCATGCAAGACCGGCAGGTATGCTTGTGAAAGAAACTACTGCATATAATTGTAATGTTACAATTGAAAAAGATGGAAAGGAAATTGATGCAAGAAGAATTTTTTGAATTATGGGATTAGGTGCAAAATATGGTCAAACAATTATCCCAAGAACAGAGGGGATTGATGAAGAAAAAGCAATTGACAAACTGAGTAAGTTTTTTAAAGAAAATTTCTAAAAGGTGCTTGGTATGAAAAAAGTAAAAATTACAGTTATAAGAAAAATGCTAAATGAAGATTTGGCAGAAGAATATGGTACAGAGGGACTTGCTGCATGTCCTATGCTTATAGAAGGGCAAGTGTTTTATGCAGATTACGCGAAGCCAGATGGTTTATGCGATGAAGCCTGGAAAGCAATTTATCAATATGTATTTGCTCTGGCGCATGGAGCCGATCAAACGATTTTTTATTATGGAGATTGGATTAGTAAACCAGGGATCGCAATCTGCAGTTGCAATGATGGTCTCAGACCAGTAATATTCAAACTTGAAGCAACGAGTGAGATATCAAAAATCGATTACGAACCTATAGAATAAAAATAATAAGGTTAGCAAAAGATATTATTCTAGATAAAGTGTCTGCTGTTAAAACAGCATATAACATTTTGCTGAAGAAAACAACTTACCATTTAAAGTGTAAAAAGGGAAATTTTGTGGCTTTTTAGTGTTCGCTGTTTCGAGTATATCGGAGAAAATGTATGTGAAAAAATATTTGTCATATTTATATGATGAGTTTTTGAAATAAAGAAAGGGTCCTGATTATTGTATTTTTCAGAGCAAGATCCACCCGGTAATACCATATCCATTTATGGAATTGGTATTGTCCCGGAGTTATAGTCTTGATGGAAACATCCCATACCTGTAAAATAGAATATTGGTTTACATTTCATGTTCACAGTTTCAAAAAAATTGAAGAAAAGTATATACGTAGACAAATCACAAGACTTTCATTCTGATGAGTGGGGGTCTTTTCTTTTTGTAAAAAATCATTTGCAAGATTATCCAGATACAAAAAAATAAAAAAATTTTTTCAAGAGGTTGTAAAACTGGCTTTCTGCCTTTCTATAGGTGAAGGAATTAATTCTGAAAATAAAAAAGTAGAGGTGAACACATGAGTTACAAGTTTATTAGCAAGCAAACAACCTTTCCGTCATTCTTTCAATATCCGGAATTTTTGTTGAATCTTCCGATTAGTCAAACTGGAAAAATTATATATATGCTGTTGTATGACCGGGCGAGGCTGTCGCAGAAAAATAATTGGATGGACGAAAACGGTCGGATATTTGTGATTTTCCCGGTTAAAGAATTGGCAAAGAAATTAGAAAAAAGTGAAACAACGATTAAGACGGCATTGAACGAATTGGATGAAGCCGGATTATTGCATTGCGATGTCTGCAAGGAAGCACTGGAAGGTTTTTATCCGAGAGATTCATTGTTGGAAGGTAGAAAGCCCCACAGGCAGTGTGCATGTGAACGGAATGCGCATGCGGAAAATGAAAGATATTACAAAGAAAAAGAACATCGGGAATTGGTGAACAGGAATAGAAACATTTGCTTTGGGGACCGATAGGGACCGGAAAAGGTTTTCTGGCGGGATGCATTGCCAATGCACTGTTAGAGCAGGAGGTTACGGTGAAGATGACGAACTTTAACACGATTCTGAATGATTTATTTGAAGTCGAAGAAAAATCGGAATACATCAGAGCATTAGCAGGATACGATCTTTTGATTATTGATAATCTTGGCGTAGAGCGGAGCAGTGAATATGCATTGGAAAATATTTTCAGCGTCATTGATCGGCGATATCGTTCCGGAAAACCTTTGATTGTGACAACCAATTTACCGCTGTCAAAATTAAAGTCAGAGACGAATGTTGATAAGAAAAGAATTTATGATCGGATTTTGGAACGGTGTGTGCCTTTGAAAATCGATGGTAACAGCAGACGGGAAGCAATTGCAAATACCAATGTTTGTGCTATGAAAAAGATACTGAATATTTAGGACTATTTCAGCAGAGATTTTCATAGTAATGGACAAAGAGTGAGCAGGGAGGAGGTGGAAGCTTCACCGTGGCGAAGACAAAATTGAATTATCGATTTCATAATCCGAATTCGGTGGAAGCGACTTCCGATTACATATTAAAGGTATTTATAGAAGCGAATGAAGGGAAGGTGGAAAAGGCGATACAGGAAGCAGCTGAGGAACTTCCGGAGAAAAGAAATGGTACGGTGGGACATTCTGCAAGTTGATGCTGAGTGTCCTAAATTTAGGCTAAATCTTCAAAAATAAAATTACACACAAATAATTGAGATTATTTCTCATATTTTGCCTTCAAAATACGAAAATAGGATATTTGAGTTCCTTTTAAGGTATGCCAGATGAAGAGTAGGTGAGGCGGAAATTGAAAAACAGAATGTTCTATGACTAAAGAGAAATGCATTTAGTCATAGAAGTTCTAGAAATTAGTCATAGAACAGGTTGTTTCGGAGTTGCGTGAAACGATCTGTTTTTGAACCAGTTTATTTTTTGGGTGATTAAAACGATTTTATCACTTATAAATATTAAATTAAAATAAAATAGATTTATATATGATTGACAAATGTGAAAAAATCACATACTATAATTATGAGAAAGTTGGAGGTGGAAAAGATGTTGATTCGTTTTAATGTAAAAAACTTTTTGTCTTTTTCCGAAAGGGAAGATGGTAAAACAGAAGAATTTTCTATGATTGCAGGGAAAGTAAGAAGTAAGAGAGAACACATATATGATAATGGCAAATTAAAAATGTTGAAGTTTGCTGCGGTTTATGGAGCCAATGCTTCGGGAAAGTCTAATTTAGTAAAAGCAATGGAGTTTATGCAGCGTACAGTTTTATTTGGCTTACCGGAAGGGCATACAGATAAATACTGTAAGATAAACGAGGATAATAAAGAAAAAGAAAGTTATTTTGAAATGGAAATTATGCTGGGTGAAAAATACTATGCATATGGATTTGAAGTGATTTTAAATCAGAGTAAATTTGTTTCGGAATGGCTTGTAGAATTGACTGCAGATAATAAAGAAAATTTGATTTTCAGCAGAGATATCAAGAATGGTGTTTATGAATTTGGTAGTACAGTAAAAGCAAAAGGGTTAATTGATAAGTTAGATGTATATGCAGAAGATATTCAAGAAGATAATAGTGTATTGTTATTACCGATTATGAATAAAAATAAGAAGACTTTGTATCAACAATACGAAGACGCTTCTGTATTCCAGGATGTTTATCAATGGATAAGAAAAGGATTGGATATTAATTATCCGGATCGTCCTATTTCGGACTATTCATATATGGCAGAAACAGAAAAGGTGGAAGAAATCTGCAGATTTATTTCTGCGTTTGGAACAGGTATTACTGGTTTCAAAATGGTTGAAGTTCCGGTAGAAAAAGTATTGGGACACTTACCAAAAGGAATTCGTGATGACTTAGTTTCCAATATAGAGAAAAAAGTGGTAAAGATGAAAAATGACGAGGAAGAAAGCAAATTTGGAATTGTCATGAGAAGTAATCGAGATTTCTTTATTTTGGATATAGATAAAGAAGATAATATTGTTTGTAGAACCATCAAGTTTTCTCATGGAAAAGAAAATATTTTATTTAACTTATCAGAAGAATCTGACGGTACTGTAAGAATATTAGACTTACTGGAAGTGTTGTTAGCCGGAGAAGGGAAAACGTATGTTATAGATGAATTAGACAGATGTTTACACCCAAGTTTGACTTACAAATTTGTAGATACATTCTTACAACTGGCGGCACAGAAAAATATTCAGTTGATTGTAACAACACATGAGTCAAGATTATTGGATTTTGATTTATTGCGCCGTGATGAAATTTGGTTTGTAAATAAAAGAAAAACTGGGGAAAGTGATATTTACTCATTGGAAGAGTACAATGCAAGATTTGACCAGAAAATCGACAAGGCGTATTTAGAAGGTCGTTATGGAGGTGTTCCAGTATTCAGTACTGTGTTTCCTATTAAAGAAGAGGTGTAGTGCATGAGAGAAAGTAGAACATTTGCAGAACGTACTAAAGTTTTAAAATCAGATGAAGCATTGAAAAAATATTTTCTCGTATATGAAGGATCAGATACAGAACTCATATATTTTGATGCAGTTAATTCAATGCGTGAGAATATAGGAATCAATCCGCTGATTGAACTAATCCCGATTATCAGAAGTTATAGTGAAGAAGGCTGGAGTAATCCAAAGAAAATCCTGGATAGAATTATTGAGAATCTAGAAGAAAGCAAAGCAGAACGAATATCATATGAAACATTACTGAATCGTATGATGGATTATTTCTATGAAGTAAAAGTGATTACTACAAGCAAGGTGCTAGCCCAAAGTATGTGGAAGACGATGGTTCATGTCTGTACGGAAGATTTGCAAAAGTCATTGCAAGCGGAAGTAGAAGATATAGAAACAGACTGTAATGCGATATTAGAACTTCTGAAACAGGAATATGATGTTACCCATGTTGTTTCAGATATTTCAGATATCATCAAAGAGGGTGGGTTGACTTATGCAGAAGGATTCGACCAGATTTGTCTGATTATTGACCGTGATAAAGAAAGCTTCTTGGCTACGCCGGAGAATAATCAGTATGAATATGTAGTGGATAAGTGTCAGGAAAAAGGATTCCAGTTGTGCATCACAAATCCGTGTTTCGAATTCTGGCTGTTGTTACACTTTGATGATGTGTTTGAATTGGATACAGACAAATTGTTGGAAAATCCGAAAGTCACGTCAAAGAGAAGATATGCAGAGCAGGAACTTCGCAGAATTTATCCGAAGTATAAGAAGAGTTCTTATCAGGCGGAGAAATTGGTCGGAGATATTGATAAAGCGATACAGAATGAAAAAGAATTTTGTGAGGATGTTGTGGGATTGAAAAATTCTGTGGGAAGTAATATCGGAAGACTGATTGAGAAGATGCGGGAGTAAGCAAAGAAGTATTTGTTGGAAGCAGTTGTAGCAAAGTAAAAATACTATAATGAAATATGTATTATAAACAGCGATTTTAGGGAGGTGAGTGTTTGGATACATCAGAAAAAATAAAAAAATTACAAACTTTGCCATGGTATGCATTACATGATATTGCGGTAAAAAAAGGAATTGAAGAAAAAGAAGTCAATGGGAAAGAAAAACATACAGTAATAGAAAAAATACTGTCATATGGAGTGCTTACAGATGTAGAGATAGAAGAATGTGTAAATGATTATATCTATGGTGATCGAGTTACATTTACGTTATGGAATTTTCGGACAGCTTTAGAAGATTCTGATTATGAAATGGTATATTCATTGGAAAATTCTGAAGAGAGTTTTTTAACTATTTCAGGATATAGAAATTTGAAAATATTGTCTACAAAAGAGTATGATAATCGTATCGAAATATTGTATGTGTATAGTAAAGAATATTCTTATATTGACGAAAATGGAGAAAATGCGGCTGTATGGGAGCAGCACAGAGGATGTATTTGGATTGGTAAGACTTCAACATATCTGGCATGTATTAGTAAACATGAAAAAATGACAGGTTTTATTACAAAATATATCGCTGAATTACTGGAGAATCCAGTAACTCAAATAAAACCACCTAAATCTGCAATTGATAAATGCACAAACTTTAAAGCGATAAGTAGAATCGTACTACAAGGAACGGGTGGAGAAAAAACAATTGTTTCGAGAGCTGGCGGAATTACTCAAGAGCAAGAGGAAGAAATAGGAAGAATACGTTCCGAAAGAATTGATACTTCGGGAAGTTTTATTTCTGCGATTACAGAGGAAATAGATGCTACAATTAAATATAATGTTAGAACTGGTAGTATTGGAATTTATAAGCATTTGCCATCATCTGTTTTGTTTGAATGGTCTGAAAATGCAATTAGGATTATCTTGAAAGAGATTGAAGAACTAAAGGGAAAACCGGCAGAAGAAATTTTTAAAGAAGTAGGACAAGAAATAAAATGGACAGGGGCATGTGGCAATGAAATAACGCAACTGAATTGGTATTTGACACAAGTTATATCTTCACTTGATAGAGAAGAGTATGAGTTTCAAATTCCGATGGACAAATTGTCGGTGTTGGATAATAGTAAATGGTTTATCAAATTTCCGAGAATATATTGTAAAACCTGTGATTCTTATGAGATTCCGTATTGTACTGAATGTGGAGAGGAGTTAAAGATAAGCAAGGGTATTATAAAAGAATGTGAATGTGGTGCACCATTAAAAATTAAATGTGCCGAAGGCCATGATACTTGTGAGTTTGTAAATTGGTATATTCCAAGAGCTATATTAACAAACATGATCTCTAAAAATATCCAGAAAGTATTTAAAGATTACTCGTTAGATTATAATATCTGTATCGTGGGGGATAAAGGGTATATTGTTAATGGAATGGAGAATATACAAGAGGAAGTTGAAATTCCGTTTGCAACAATAGAGTGCTTTAAACACAATCCAATTGGACTTACACAACGTGTGAAATCTTATGCGGTTAATATGAATGAAAAATGTGGCTCGGGAACATGTTCTTATAAAAAAATAGAAGAGTGTATTGAAAATGATACTATGGCTTGTTTACCTAAAGTATTTTACACAATTTTACCTGGTTATCGTCCTCAGCCTCATAAAGGAATGGAATATGGAGATGTTGCTGCAGAGGTGAAAATTGGAAATAGCGCTTATGATTTAAAAGGAATCATAAAAAAGAATAGTGAAAATCGTCCTAGAAAAAATGGGAATGATAATGAAAAAATAAGAAAGCCGTTGTTGTCAACATCAGGAGAAGGACAAGAAATCATTCGTCAGTTTGTCGAGCAAGGAATGATAGATGCTCGTTGTCAAATAATAGCAGTAGTTGTTCCGCAATATATTGATGCGGGATTTAAAGGGACTTTAAGACATTTGGCAAGATTGTCTGGTAAAAAAGTGGTGTTTATTGAACTGGATGAATTGTCACAGCTGATTTCGATTAATAATAAAATAAAAGTATCATAGTGAAATAAGAACTTTTGGAGAATTCCAGAAGTTCTTATTATATTATAAGAAAAAAACGATATAATAAAGATGTAACAGAACCATACAAATATAACAGAGAGGTATTATCTATGAATATAGCCGCTTATTGCCGTGTTTCTACGGAGAAAGAGGATCAGCTTAACAGTTTAGAAGCTCAAAAGCAGTTTTTTACTGAATATACCCAGCGTACCGGAGATGTCCTTGTTAGATTATATGCAGATGAAGGTATTTCCGGAACGAAAACTAAAAATAGAAAAGAATTTATGCGTATGATGGCGGATGCGGAGAAGGGACTGTTTGATATGGTAGTGGTAAAGGATATTTCCAGATTTGCCCGTAATACGGTAGACCTCCTAGAGAATGTCCGCAAGCTCAAATCCCTGGGAATTGAAACTCAGTTTCTTACTGCAAATATGACCAGTTTTGGTAATAGTGAATTTGTTCTGACAATCTTTGGAGCATTGGCACAGGAAGAGAGTGCGAATACATCCAAACGTGTAAAGTTCGGAAAGAAAATCAATGCGGAAAAGGGACGAGTTCCAAATATTGTGTACGGTTATGACAAAATAATCGGAGATTATTTCAATCTTGAAATCAATAAAGAAGAAGCTGCGGTTATCAAGAGGATTTTCAAATTATATATCGAAGACGGCTATGGAGCATTGAAAATTGCCAACCATTTGAATGAACAGGAAATACGGACAAAGAGAGGCTGTACATGGAGTCAGAATGCAATCTGCCGAATTCTGGATAATGAATTATATACAGGAAAGATTATCAATGGGAAACAGGAAGTTGCAGATTTCCTGACCGGGCAGAGAACGGAAAAAGATGAAACTGAATGGATGGTAGTGGAGCGTCCGGACTTGCGAATTATTGAACCGGAAATATATGAAAAGGCAAAGGAAGTACGAGCTGCCAAATCAAAATCATTTCACCTTACAAGCGAAAGAGAAAGTAATAAATACCTGTTTTCTACATTGATTAAATGTAAGGAGTGCGGTTGGTCTTTCCGAAGAATTGTCCGGAAATATAAAAATACTTATATCCGTTGGGTATGTTCCGGGCATAACGGGCGAGGTGCTGACAGTTGTCCTAATGCACAGAAGGTGGATGAGGACGAACTGATCCAGGTTTTGAATGATTATTTTGCAGAAATCCTGAAGAACAAGAAGAACGTTATTCGTTATGTGATAAATGAGTTTCAGCAAGTGTATAAAGCAAAAGATGAAAATGTAAATTATGAAAAAGAATTAAATACTCAGCTTGCCAAATTGCAAAAGACAAGACAGAAATACATGGACATGTATACCGATGATTTAATCAGTCGAGAAGAGCTGAATGATAAAATCGGTGGTATGAGAAAAGAAATCGAGCGTCTGGAGAATGAGCTGAAAATGGTGTCCTATAATTTGACAAAAGGACAGCAGTTGGAAAATATCCTGAATAGTACATTTCGCCGGATTGAGGATATTACAGATGTGCGAGAGATGAACAATCTGCAGTTAAAACGAATCATTCAGAAAATTGAAGTGGACAAGGATGGAAATGTTGATATCTATCTGCGATTACTTGGTGATTTGGGACTAGATGAAACCGTTCTTATTAGTAACGACCACACACAAGGATGTGACCGAACGGCTCTTCCAAATCAATCCATCGCTGGCATATGAGGCACGCAAGGTTCTGGATACGAATAAATCTGAACGACATATCCGAGGAGGACTGGCTACCAGAGAGAAATATTTGCATTTGCATGTATAGAATACCGAACCTGATAAAATCCCCTGTATAGAGTATCGAAAGAATCTATACAGGGGAGGTGTTTTTATAGTGAGCGTTACTATGTTATCTACACAACAACATACGTCTCTGGTTATCGACTCCAAACATATGCGCCATGTTGCCAAGTCCGCTTCCGTCTGGTTCGGCTTCCAGAGCACCGTTATAATTCAGTACCCATCCGAACTGCAGGCTGACATCGTGATAACCGATGGACAGACCGCCTTTTTTCTTTACTTTATAAATAAGTGGTTCTCTGAACTGCCAATACTTATTCAAATCGAACATTTCCTCACGGGTATATTCCAGTCCGTCATATTCGAATATTAAACTGTCGCGGTCAAAGACTTCGCCGTCTACAACAACATTTCCAAAACGGCACTGTGTGAACCAATATCCTTTGTAATAACGTGGAACAAAATGAAATTCAAATCCGTCGATTTCTCCGTTTTCATCATAAGTGTTATGGAATCCACGTTGCTGAATTGTCTGAACTTCTACCATTTCTATTCCCTCCTTTTAGTATCCCAATATATTGTGAAGCATGATCTGGTGACGACGAACCTGTTCAGGAATCTCTGTCATAGCCTGGGCATATTTTTCAGGACTTTCTTCTGCATGGAATCGGATTGCACCCTCAAATTCGGAAAGAAGGTCACCGTTCCAGCCATTGTCGATCATCAGTTTGATGACTTCCGGATAAGGAATCGTCTCTTCTTCAAAATTCTCATTGACATGTGTGAATTTGGCATGGCAGACATCGCTGTAAGGAAGAAAATCGACAATCTCTTCCGGTTTGCTGATATCTTTGAAGTCACTCATAGGCATATCTTCCATTCCTTTGGCAGCTTTGAACTGGAATGTTCCGAAGTCAATATTGAATCCAAAATGTGAGGTGCCAGTGCAGCGAATGAAGTCAAGATATTCATCGCGGATATGTGGGGTATGCAGTGTAGTAGGAAGATGCACCTCATTCTGCATACGAACATCATATTTTTCAGCGTATGGGAGCGCTTTCTCAATATAGCTCTGCCATCCTGGCTCCGGGTCACAGATTTCGTTTGTGCAAGTGATCTTGGTACGAAGCGCTTTGAAACCAAGCAGATTGGCGAGACGGAAATCTTGTTTCAGTTCTTCTACGACATCATCGTCTGACATAGCAGGACCGCGATGCAGATGATTTTCTGCCCAATGTCCGAGTTCGGATGGCTGTAGTTTGTACTTGTCACAAAGTCTCCAGTATTTGTCGACCCATTCCGGAGTCGGGTTCGGATAGTTCGGAATATAGCTTGTCAGAAATTCAAAACAAGTTGCGCCGGTATCATACATTTCAAGAAAAGCGTCTTCCAGTGTCATTGATTTACCTAAAAGATTGTGATAACTGTATAAACAGATACCTCTTCTAGGATGTCCTTTTTCAGTACTCATGTTATGGCCTCCTATTTGCTTTTTTATTTTATTGTAATGGAGAAAATAACGGAATTCCATGCAGTAAATGAATTTAAAAATGGACAATATTATGATTCTAATGTAAAATGTACACAACAGAAAAAGAAATCGAAGAGAGGAATAACAGAAATGAGTGTCAGAGTAGAAGGGGAGAAGAGATGGATTTTCTTGTAATAAGTAAAAATGAAAAATTTTACGAATATCCGCAGCACAGTCATGATTACTGGGAAATTTTATTAAATATAGAGGGAAGTGGAACCGCATATATAGAAAATCGGGAGTACGAATTCGAACCAGGAACGATATTTTGTATCAGGCCGGGAACGCAGCATGGGAAAAAAGCCAGGGACGGATTTATCGATGGGGCATTTATGCTCAGTGACTTTTGTTTGGAAGCCGAAGCGGAGAATGTGCTGGTGTTTCAGGATGATGAGCGCAAGTCTTTTTATTCTTTATTCAAGTTGGCATATGAATATCCGATGAATCCGGCAACAGATATGTATGGAGAGCGGTTTTTACGATGTATTGTAGATGCGGCACAGAATTTGCTGTGCCATTGGAAGGATGATACTTATAAAAATGCGGATGTCCTGCGTGTGCAGAAGTGTCTGGCAGAACATGTACAGGATACGGACTTTGATCTGGACGGACTGATTGCAACCACGTCTTATTCTCCGAACTATTTCCGAAAGATTTTCAGGGAGCAGTGTGGCAGTGCACCGTTGCAGTATTACACACAATTGAAGATTCAGTATGCAAAAAAAGAAATTCTTCAGTATAAATCAATTCGAACGATCAATGAGATTGCAAAAGAATGTGGGTTTGATGATCCGTATTATTTTTCAAGAGTGTTTAAGAAAAGTACGGGATTGAGTCCGTTGCAGTATTATAAGAAGAGTAAAGAGGTGATTCCGATACCGACGGAGTAGTGGAATTGTTAGGTAAAAAGAGGAGGGGTAACATGAGCAGAGGAAACTGCCGGAGAACAAAATATGCAATATTGCTTGGAATCGGAGTGATGCTTGGCTTATTTACAGCCTGCGGAAAAGAGGAAACAAAACCAGTCAAAGAGAAAGAGACTCTGACACTCTGGCATTATCTGGACCAATCGGTAAGCAAACAGGCATTGTCAGACATTGCGGATGAATTCAATGCTTCGCAGAAAGAGATAAACGTAGAAATACAGTATGTACCGGATGAAGATTTTAAGAAACATCTGGCACTTAGTATGGCAGATGGGGATATGCCGGAGATGGCATTGGTAGATTCTTCGGATTTGAAATATTTTAATGCGATGCAGTCTTTTGTTGATGTGACAGAACAGATTGAGAGTCTGGATGAATATTTACCGGAGGCGACAGCATCATGCAGTGTAGATGGGAAGATGCTGGGACTTCCAATCGGAATGAACTGTGCCGCGTTGTATTGTAATACAGAGATGTTGGAAGAGAAAGGACTGAAAGTCCCGGATACCTGGGATGAATTGGAGGAAACAGCAAGGAAACTCACAGAGGAGAATCGCTATGGCTTTGCGATGCCGGCACTGCGAAGTGAGGAGAGTGTATTCTCCTTTCTTCCGATGCTGTGGAGTTATGGTGGGAAGATTGCAGAGATTGATTCGACAGGAAGCAGACAAGCATTTACAAAATTGAGAGAATTGTCAGAAAATGGTGCGATGAGCTCACAGACCATCAATCTGACCGGTGGAGATCTGGGACGACAATTCATAGCGGGGAATGTCGGAATGGTTCTGATGTCTTCTGCAATGCAACATACGATCCAGGAAGAAAATCCTGAGCTGAAATATACGATGACACTTCCGCCTATAGGCAATCAAACAGAAGAGAGGGTTACGACGATTGGAGGAGAAGTGCTTGTTGTGACTCCGGGAGAAAAGCAGGATGTAGCGTTAAAATTCGTGCAGTATTTATCAGAAAAAGAGCAGTTAAAAGTATGTCTGGATGGAACCGGATATCTTGCTCCGCGCGAAGACATTTTGCAGGAACAGGTAACGGAAAATGAGGGATTGAAAAATACTTACGAGATGATACAACATGCCAGATTACGAGAGTTCTCAGTGGACTGGCCATATGTGTCCACCGCCCTTACCGATGCTATGGAAGATGAGATTATCGGGGACATTCCGGATGATGTGATCATCTCAAATCTTGCTGAAAAATTACAGAAGAACAGGGGGACGAAATAATGGGAAGAATTCGAAGTCTCCGAGGAAGAATATTCATGAATACGTTGATTGCCGCAATGCTCCCAATCCTGATTTTTGCAATTGTGTCGCAAGGCAGTCTGCGTGTATGGCAGAGAAATGATCTGAAAGATCGAATGCAGGCAAATCTGGAGAGTGCGGATCGATGTCTGGATATTCAATTGGATAAATATGCCTCAATTCTGTTTGATTTGTGTACGGATGATGAGGTCATTGAAGCGGTGGAACAGATTAATGATAATGACGATGACATGGAAGTAAACACAAGCAAATTGCGTCATGAACTCAGCCATATTTGCAATCGCAATCAGGGAATTGAGGGGATCACAATATTTCTTGAAAGTGGAGAAATCATTTTTTATGATAAGCAGAATGCATCCTCTCTATCCAGTGAATGGGCAACGGAGGTGGAGTGCCCTGAAGTAAAGGGGGATGAGGTATATCAGGGACAGATAAAACCGGTATTGATAAATGACAGTTATACATATTTATTTCAAGTTGCAAGAAATCTGGTGGATTATCGCAATATACACAAAAAACTCGGAACGGTTGTAGTCAGTATTGATGAAGAACTGATTGCAGATACACTGCAGGTTGGGGCCAATGCGGAACTTTATCTGCTGGATGGCAATCATATTATCAGTGCGCCGTCTCATGACAAAATTGGAAGAACGCTAGATTCGATAAAAAATACGAGAAAGAATTTATACGCATCCAAAACAAATGAAACAAGCCAATTTACCATCTGTATCGAGCGGGACATGACATCCTACAAGAAAACAATGAATCAACAGGTGTGGATGCTTGCAGTGATTGCAGTTCTGGCATTTTTTGTGATGCTGGCGTTGAGTTATAGTTCTACACGACCGTACATTTATGTCATGCAGAGAATCAGCAGGGGATTTCATGAAGTTGAGACCGGTAATTTTGAAGACCGTTTGGAATTCTGGAAAGATGCACCGGATGAAGTGAAGCATATTGAATCTGGTTTTAATGAGATGGTAGAGAATCTGGATGATTTGATCAATCAGGTTAAGAAAGCTTTGCTGGATCAGAAAAATGCGGAGCTGTCTGCATTGGAAGCTCAGATTGACCCCCATTTCTTATATAATACATTGGACAGTATCAATTGGAAAGCAATTGAAAATGAGCAATATGATATCAGTAGTATGCTTGTTGCGCTAGCCAATATTTTGCGCTATACGATAGACAATGCCGGCGGAACTTCCACTCTGGAACAAGAGCTTGGCTGGCTGAAACAGTATATGTTGCTGCAAGGTACAAGAATGGGCAGGGTGCCGGTAATTGAGACGGATATACCGGAGGAATTATTGGGATACCAGATTCATAAGTTATTATTGCAGCCTTTTGTAGAGAATTCAGTCAAATATGGATTCCGAGGGAAATCTGGAGAATGTATATTGAAAATATCTGCGAGACAGATGGAACAGCAGATACATTTGCAAATAGAAGATAATGGAGACGGAATGTCACAGGATATGGTTCGAAAATTAAATGATGAACATACAAACCTGGAAGGACATCTCGGGGTAACCAATGTAAGAAAACGATTGAAGCTGTATTATGGTAAGGAAGCTATGGTATACTTTGAAAGTGAAGAACATCTTTTTACAAGAGTACATTTGTTTATACCGATGAAAGGCATAGAAGAACGAAAAGAAGTAGAATCGTGATGTGAGATATCAGTTGATGGTAGGATGAAATAAAGAAAGTGGAGGGACCGCATGAGAGTTGTAGTTGTGGAAGATGAGGCACCAATCAGAGAGGGTATGGCGAAAATCTTAAGTAAAATAAATGCAGATTATAAGGTGGTCGGAACCGCTGAGGATGGAGAACTTGGTCTGGAATTGATTCGAGAGGCGAAACCGGATCTTGTAATTATGGATATTCGTATGCCTCGTATGTCGGGGCTGGAAATGCTTACAAAACTGCGCGAAGAGAACAATAGCTGCAAAGTGCTCGTGTTGTCCGCATATTCTGATTTCGATTATGCAAAACAGGCGATTGAACTTGGAATCGAAAATTATCTGCTCAAACCGATCAATATCATCGAGTTAAAACAGGTTTTGCAGCAGACCGAAGCCAATCTTGTGAAAACGCAGAATCAGGACAGAGCATTTTCGCTGGAGTATATTTTTAACAGTTGTATCAATGGACAACTCCAGGCGGATGAATCATTTCGCATGATGACTCAGGAAAAATATGGATTCACGGTAAATGATTCCGCAGAAGTGATGCTGATCTGGCTTGGAAACTCCTATGAAAAGCAGGTTGAACGATTGAAACTGATGGTGGAGCATGGTGTGGGACAACGAGTCAGCTACAGTGTGTATTTGCAGGGAATGGAAATGTGGGAATCCCTTGTGGTCGTATTCTATAAAAACAGAGAGAATCTTTCTTTATATACATATATGGCCGAACAGGTGATGCCGTTTATTTATAAACGCATGGATGTCCCGTTTGTGAGTATGTGGAAACGCTGCGAACAGATTTTGCATATTTCTTCGGATTTAAAAAATATGCAGGCACAGTTGGAATGGGCGTTGCTATTTCCGGAAGGAAAATTAATCAGAGAAGAAGAGCTGGAGGGGAAGCGCAAGCAGATCCAAAGCAGTCCGGAACGTTATCCGTCAGAGCTGGAAGAGACGGCGAAGAAAGCACTGATGATCAAAGATGTGGAACAGTTAAAGGCATGTTGCCAACAGTTTTATGAGTATTATCAGAGTAATGTTCGTGAACCGTCGGAAATAAAGAAAAGTTTGGTACGATTCTGTTGGGCGTTGGTCAGAACCAGAGAAATTCAGTTGGATGAGCGGGAGTTGGAGATGCAGGAACAGTTGAATCGGATATCCGGTGCGGTATGCTGGAGCGAGATTCGGAAGATTATGGAACGGATTGTCCGTATTATCAGGCAGGCTGCAGGGGAACAACAAAAAGAAGAACATATCAGTGAGATGGTACAAAAAGCACAGCAATTGATTCGGCAATATTATGATCAGGGGATTACATTGGAAGAGATTGCAGGAAAATTATTTGTGTCGGAAGAATATCTGAGTACCCAGTTTAAAAAAGAAACAGGGATGACATTTTCCGAAACTGTGCGTAAATATCGAATTGAAAAAGTGAAAAAATTGTTGTTGGAAACGCCGTTTAAACTTAATCAGATTGCAGAATTGGCAGGATACAGTGATTCCAAATATATGAGCAAGGTATTCAAAGAAGAGGTCGGTATGCTGCCGAGCGAATACCGAAAATCGGTACATTAAGAGTTTAAAATATTCTACCTTTTTAAAAAATTTCGACTTTTTTTGTCGAAAAAAAGTGATAACATGGGTATTGTAAGAAATAATATAAGGATGGTTAAGCAGTATTGCTTACAGATGATTAGCATTCACAAAACAGGGAATAATAGGAAGGTACTGTTTATGAGATGATGTGATAGATTCTATGTAAGTAAAAACAATTAGACATCGTAAATCGATAGAAAAGAAGGTAGAAACATGAGTGAAATAAAAGTTACATTTAAAAATCCGGAGGAGATTTTGGATTTTGTAAACAAAGTGGAAAAATATGACTGTGCAATGGATATGAAGAGAGGCGTATTCGTAGTAGATGCAAAGTCCATTCTTGGAATTATGAATCTTGGACTGAACAATGTTATCAATTTAAAAATATATGATGATGATTGTGAAGATTTGAAAAAAGACATTGCTCAGTATGTAGCTGCGTAATAGTACGGTGGAAAAACAGAGGATGCTATAAGAAAGCAAGAGATACTTTCTTATAGCATCTTCTTTTATTTGTTCGGAGTTATTGTTTAACGGTCTCTTATGAAGAGGAACTAACCGGACTGTCTTTTGGGTCTTGTAAATGAAACTGCTGTACTTTATAATAGAATTATTCTGAGGTACGCAGAAAGTTATTGTATGTGGCATAGCTGCTGACAATAACGAAATAATACAAAGGAATGATAGTGATATCATCCGGAAGGAGGAGCGTTTTGAAGAACGAATTAGTGATAGTTCTCGACTTTGGCGGACAGTACAATCAGCTTGTTGCCAGACGTGTCAGAGAATGTAACGTATATTGTGAAATTTATTCTTACAAAACAGATATAGAGAAAATCAAAGCGATGAATCCGAAGGGAATCATCCTTACAGGTGGACCGAATAGCTGTTATGAAGCAGATTCACCGACGTACACAAAAGAACTGTTTGAACTTGGAATTCCGGTTCTGGGATTGTGTTATGGTGCTCAGTTGATGTCCCATGTATTAGGTGGTGAAGTGAAACTGGCAGATGTTCGTGAATATGGTAAAACAGAGGTTATCATTGACAAGCCAGAATCAAAAGTGTTTGAGGGTGTCAGCACACCAACAATTTGCTGGATGAGCCATTTTGATTATATCGCACAGGTTGCATCGGGATTTGAGATTAGTGCCCACACAGCAGACTGTCCGGTTGCGGCGGCTGAGAATGCAGAAAAGAAATTATATGCGATTCAGTTCCATCCGGAAGTACTTCACACAGCAGAAGGTACAAAGATGATTAATAACTTTGTAAAGAATGTATGTGAATGTTCAGGCGACTGGAAGATGGATGCGTTTGTGGAAGAGACAATCCAGTCAATTCGCGAAAAAGTCGGAGATGGACGTGTATTGCTTGCACTGTCAGGTGGAGTGGATTCTTCTGTGGCAGCAGGACTTCTGTCTCGAGCAATTGGAAAACAGTTGACATGTGTATTCGTAGATCACGGTCTTCTTCGTAAAGATGAAGGGGATGAAGTAGAAGGTGTATTCGGACCAAATGGTCAGTTTGACCTGAACTTTATTCGTGTGAACGCACAGGAAAGATATTATAACAAACTTGCCGGAGTAACAGAGCCGGAAGCAAAACGTAAGATTATCGGAGAAGAATTCATCCGTATCTTCGAAGAAGAAGCAAAGAAAATCGGAGCTGTTGATTTCCTCGCACAGGGAACCATTTATCCGGATGTTGTAGAAAGTGGACTTGGCGGAGAATCCGCAGTAATCAAGTCTCATCATAATGTAGGAGGACTTCCTGACTATGTTGATTTCAAAGAAATCATAGAGCCACTTCGAGACCTCTTCAAAGACGAAGTAAGAAAAGCAGGTCTGGAACTTGGTATTCCGGAGAAACTTGTATTCCGTCAACCATTCCCAGGACCGGGACTTGGAATCCGTATTATCGGAGAAGTAACTGCTGAGAAAGTACGCATCGTACAGGAAGCAGATGCTATTTACCGTGAAGAAATCGCCAATGCAGGACTGGACCGCAGTATCGGACAGTATTTTGCAGCGTTGACAAATATGCGAAGCGTTGGAGTTATGGGTGATGAAAGAACTTATGACTATGCAGTTGCATTGAGAGCGGTAAACACAGTGGATTTCATGACTGCAGAGGCAGCAGAGATTCCATATGAAGTATTGAATAAAGTGATGAGCAGAATCATCAACGAGGTTCGCGGGGTGAATAGGGTATTCTATGATCTGACGAGTAAGCCACCGGGAACAATTGAGTTTGAATAATTAAAAATTTTTGGAAAACCTTATAAACAGGGCGTTTCCGAGCGAATAAAGTTTTATTTGATAACAAAATGATAACACTGGATATTTTTGTATTATTTATTAGGTATCCTGCGGTTATCGAGTAATATGTGTGAAACCGACAAAAAAGGTCTTACTGAATTGAGTGAAATCAATTTGGTAAGGCCTTTTTTCGTCGGCTTTTATTTTGCGTTTTTTGGATAGTTGTAACGCCACTGATCATATTCTTCCTGAGTGATCTCGCCGGATTTGAGTTTTTCTGCCTGTTCCTGCCACGCATGGAACATATCGAACATGGAAAGGTAGGTGGTTCCCTTGGATTTGTCCAGCCGGAGACAAAGTTCTCCGTCAATCTCATCAATGTGAAGCCCGTAAAGGTCCTCTAAGGTAAATAAGGTATGCATCAGTCCAACGTAACTGTCAATATCCGGGACAGCAAGAGCATGAGGGGATACTTCAAAAATATCAGCCAATGCGTTCAGATATTTTTCTTTTGGACTGCGTGCCCCTTTTTCATATTGTGCAATGCGGACATCAGCCTGTGAATCACTGAATCCCAGCTGTTGACCCAAATATTTCTGCGTGAAACTACGCAGAAGTCTGAAATGGTGGATTCTTTCGCCTATTGCCA
Organism: Schaedlerella sp.; assembly: GCA_052272205.1. Lineage (GTDB taxonomy): Bacteria > Bacillota > Clostridia > Lachnospirales > Lachnospiraceae > Schaedlerella. The sequence continues at coordinate 29,233 of DAVZKO010000009.1, forward strand.
TATGCTATATCTCCTGTCTTTTTCTTGATAGGTTGAGTATAGCATATCCAAATGGTAGAGACAAGAAAATCCATACAAAAAAGTATGGGTAAATATATTGAAAGCACTTGACCCATACAGAATAGTATAGTATAATTCAACCCATACAAAATAGTATAGTTAAAAGAAAGGAGAAATTTTCTATGAGTAAAATGTTTATGAATGTGAAAGAGGTCATGGAAGTCCTGGAAGTATCAGAATCCTACGCATACAAGCTGATGAAAAGGCTAAACAGGGAATTGCAGGCAATGGGATGCCAGACAATCGCAGGAAAAGTTGACCGGAAGTATTTTTATGAGCAGTTCTATGGAACAAGATCGAATGATGGGAGGAATTAGGAATGGCAATTTATAAGAATGACAATGGCACCTGGTATGTAATGATTCGTTATCAGGACTGGACAGGTGCAAGAAAACAGAAATGCAAACGAGGATTTTCTACAAGAAAAGAAGCTGCAGACTGGGAATTACAATTCAAATTACAGAAGAAAGCAAGCGTTGATATGACAATGGAAAGCTTTTGCACTATGTATGAAGAAGATGTCAGACCTTCTTTAAAGCAGAGTACCTGGCTTACAAAAGAAAATATTATTCAGAAAAAGATTCTTCCGTATCTTGGAAAACGTAAAGTATCAGAAATTACAGCTAAAGATGTGATGGACTGGCATAATCAGATGAGAAAACTGAAAACGAAGACAGGAAAACCGCTTTCGCCAACGTATCTGAAAACGATACATGGACAATTAAGTACTATTTTTAATCATGCAGTGAAATATTACGACCTTAGCACTAATCCGGCGAGAAAAGCTGGGGCACTGGGAGAAGAAGAAGGCAAGGAAATGTTGTTCTGGACAAAAGAAGAATATAAGCGATTTGCAGAAGAAATGATGGACAAACCTCTTTCCTACTATGCTTTTCAACTGCTTTACTGGTGCGGGATTCGTTCAGGTGAGTTACTTGCTTTAACACCAGCAGACTTTAATTTCAAAAAGAAAACGCTTCGGATCAATAAATCCTATCAGCGTTTGAAAGGAGAAGATGTAATCAATACGCCAAAGACAAAGAACAGTGTACGGACAGTCATAATGCCACAGTTTCTGTGTGATGAAATGCAGGACTGTCTAAAAATATATTACAGCTTACAGCCTGACGACCGTATTTTTCCGGTAACAAAATATTATCTGAATCACGAGATGGAAAGAGGCTGCAAAGCGAGTGGTGTAAAGAAAATCAGAGTTCATGATCTCAGGCATAGCCATGTATCCTTGTTGATCAATATGGGATATACCGCACTGGCAATCGGAAAAAGGGTTGGACATTCAGCAGAAAAGATTACTTACCGGTATGCACATCTGTTCCCGTCGGTACAGCAGGACATGGCAGAGCAGCTGGATGCGGAAAATATGGATGAAGAATTAAATGAAGTGGAAGGAGGACTTGCAAATGTCGGCTAAATGTCTGGATCAGCAGGGACGTTGGAGAAATAAAGTTGTAGCATTTCGGATGTCACCGGAAGAAGATGAACTTCTGGAGGCGGCAGTACGGCTATCGGGATTAACCAAACAAGAATATATTATCCGAAGATTGCAGGAAAAAGAAGTTGTGGTTACAGGAAATCCCAGGGTGTATAAAGCTTTGAAGAAGGAACTTGAAAAGGTACTGGGTGAGCTGAAACGTCTGAAAAAGGGAGAAGATGTGCCGGAGGATTTATTGGAAGTGATTCGGCTTATCACAATAACAATGGCTGGAATGAAAGTGGAATAAAAGAGCCTTTAAGTGTCGGCAAACACCTAAAGGCAGGGATTTGGTAGAATACTCTTCCAAAAAACTTCTATGAGTATTCTATCAAAAACCACTCTTTCTTTCAACGGGAAAATAAGGAGGATTTGATGGAAAACAAAAGAACAGAAATAAATAAAACAGTACAGAAAAGACTGGAACCGGAACTGAAACTCATCAACATGGATACGGTGGAAGTGGAGCAGATTGAATGGCTGCTTTATCCGTTTATTCCCTATGGAAAAGTAACAATTATACAGGGAGATCCGGGAGAAGGAAAAACGACAATGGTGCTTCAGATTATTGCAAAACTGACCAGAGGAGAGCCTATTCTTCCGATTGATTCAACAAAAGATAAAAGGATAGATATTGATAATGAAAGCGATATGGTAGATGTAAAAAATATTGAAAACAATGCGTCAACACAGCATTTGGAGGCACCAGTAAATGTAATCTACCAGACTGCAGAAGATGGTCTTGGAGATACGATAAAACCAAGATTACTTGCTGCAGGTGCAGACTGTACAAAGGTCATGGTCATCGATGACAGTGAGCAACCGCTGACGATGGCAGATGTCCGGTTGGAAGAAGCAATTGTGCAGACAAAAGCCAGAATGGTTGTGCTTGACCCGATTCAGGGCTTCCTTGGATCAGAGGTGGATATGCACAGGGCTAATGAAATCCGTCCTTTGATGAAACGTATAGCAGTCCTGGCAGAAAAATATCATTGTGCGATTATTCTGATTGGACACATGAACAAGAACAGTAACGGAAAATCTTCTTACCGGGGACTTGGTTCTATTGATTTCCAGGCAGCTGCAAGAAGCGTTTTGATTGTCGGACGAATTAAGGACGAACCGGAAGTAAGAGTTGTGTGTCATACAAAGAGTTCCCTGGCACCGGAAGGCAAAGCTATTGCGTTCCGTCTGGATAAAAACAACGGATTTGAATGGATTGGTGAATATGACATTAGTGCAGATGAATTGCTCAATGGAGAGGGAAAAGGACAGAAAACCCGGAAAGCAAAAGAATTTTTGCTTGAGATACTGGCTGATGGAGGTATGGCACAAAAGAAAATAGAGGAAGAAGCAGAAAAACTGGGAATTAAAAAGAAAACACTGAGAAATGCCAAAATGGAACTGGGAATAGATTCTGTAAAACGTGGAAATCAGTGGTATTGGATGTTGTCAGAGTAGAAAAAGGAAGATGGCAAGATGACCATATCTTAAGAATAGGGCATCTTGCCACCTTGAAAGGAGATCAGATGAAAAACAGAAATGTGCAGATACCATATGAGTTATTCTTTCAAATTTTGCAGTATTTCTTGATGGAAAATTATGTGGACGAAGAAAGCATAAGGAAAGGGTTAGAAAAGAAACTGAATGCAATGGTAGATCGGGAGTTATACAGCAAGTACAAAACAGCACCAACAAAAGAAGAAAGAGAAAAATCCAGGCAGGAATACCTGGAAAGGAAGGGAATACCGGAAAACTTTCGTTGGTAAAGATTCTTGCTGATCGCTTTATAACAGGAGCGTGTCACGCACCTGTAAATATCAGACAAGGAGAAAGCCGGTAAGATGCAGACGAGAGGTTATAGATTACCCGATTATTTATAGGCAAATTATAGGTTGTGAAAGGGGGCCCTGAATCAGGGCGTCCTTACAGCAGGACAATAGAAAGGAGCATACAGCAATGAGAGAAGGAAGATTAGGTTATAACAGCAGTAACGATAGATATGGTTTATTGTCATCAGATTTATGGATTGATACAGGATTTCATTGTGGGGAATGCCTGGAAGTACTAATTGATGATCAGTGGGTGCAGACCAGAATGGAGATGAATCCGGCAAGGGAATGGTATTTGGTAGGAACACCGTACTGCGGAGATTTGGAATATATCTGGGCGAGAATACAGTAATAGATTAGTTAAGTGGGTAACGTAGAAGCAATCCGACCAGCGGGAGGAATAATGCTCCCGGCAGGGCGCAAGGGTACTTTTGATGGACGGTACGGCTGTCGAAAGTGCTTTTGCGTTACTTTTGACAAAAGTAACAAAACCGCCGTGTCCGGCGAAGATTTCTTATAACTGCTATGACTAGCGTAAATACAAATTATGTGCCATATCTGGCACTGGTTTCAGAAAGTGAGGTGATGCAATATGACGACGAAAAGAACTATCAGTGGTATGATCGGAGCTGGATCTCTTGCTCATAACAGACGAGATTTTATAGCGGAAAATGTAGATCCGGACAGAGTACATCTGAATATCTGCTATCAGAATGAAAATTTAAAACAAGTATATAAGGAACTATTTGATGAATCGGTGGAACGTTATAATGTCGGAAAAAGGAAAGATCGGCAGATTACAAATTATTATGAGAAGATCCGGCAAGGAAAGCAGGAAAAGCTGTTCCATGAAGTTATCTTTCAGATTGGAAATTGTGAAGATATGGCTGCTGGAACACCCGATGGGGAACTTGCAGTGAAGGTTCTGGATGAATATATACAGGATTTTCAGAAACGGAATCCGACACTGAGAGTATTTAGCTGCTATTTGCATCAGGATGAAGCGACTCCACATTTGCATGTTGATTTTGTACCTTATGTGACTGGTTGGAAAGGTAAAGGGATGGACACGAGGGTTTCACTGAAGCAGGCATTGAAAAGGTTAGGATTTCAGGGTGGAAACAAGCATGATACGGAGCTGAATCAGTGGATGAACCATGAAAAAGAGGTTCTTGCAGAGATTGCAAAACACCATGGAATCGAATGGGAGCAGAAAGGCACCCATGAGGAACATCTAGACGTTTACAATTTTAAGAAGAAAGAGCGTAAAAAGGAAGTACAGGCACTGGAACAGGAAAAAGAGTATCTGACAGCAAAAAATGAAGGATTGACGGCCCAGATTGCAGAAGTCAGAGCTGATATTAAAATGCTGAAAGAAGAAAAAAATCAGGCTCAAAAGGATAAGGAGATGGCAGAACAACGTGCAGAGAAAGCGGAAAAAGAATTGAATAGTCTGGAACAGCACAGAGAGCAGTTACAGCCGATCATGGATAATGTAAATAAAGAGTTAAGAGAGATCGGAACAATTGAACTGTTATTGCCGAAAGCAGGATCATTAGAACGTGCGGCAACTTATCGAGATAAGAAAATAAAACCATTGTTTATCAAGATGAAAAATAAGATTGCTGCAATGGCTGCACAGGTGAAAGAACTTACCAAAGATGTGGAAAACTGGAAACACAAATATCAAAAGACAAAACAAGAATATAACAGTGTTCAGAGAAAACTGGATGATATGCGTAAAGAGAATCGTAAATTATCTGAAGAAAAGGAAGTTTTACAGGGCATTTCTGAAAGATATGATCGTGTGGTGCGTGTCATGGGAATAGATACTGTAGATGCTGCGGTACAGCAGGATATTCAAAATCAGAAAGAATTGAAAGAAAAATCTCGAATGGAGCAGATGCCAAAAGGAAGCATTCGAGAAAGATTAGAATGGGGTGCTAAAAAGAGCGAGATGGATAATCAGCAACTTAAGAAAAATAAAACAAAATACAAAAGAATGGAGAGATAAGATGATGGAAAAACAGATTTATGATGAGAAGAATGGATTAGGCTACACACTACATGGAGATTACTATTTGCCGGATCTGGTATTGAATGAGGAAGAGCCAACATATGGAAAATACGGAATGTTGCGGAAACAGTTTTTGAAAGATTATAGACCAGCAAGATATCAGTGCCTGTTATTGACTGGGAAACTGATTGAACATCTGAATCAGATTGATCGGGATGCAAGAGAGCAGGTTGAAATGCTAATGAAGCGGATGGCAAAAAAACAGGGTGTGACAGAAACATTGAAGATGCAGGATCAGATGAAGTGGGTCGGGTTGATGAATAATATCAAAGCCAGTGCTGAAGAAATTGTACTGAAAGAGATAGTTTATATGTAAAGGTTGATAATGTAGAAATATTAGATATTCTTTTATAAAAGTTAATCAGAAGTTAAAAAAACAAAGTAATAATTTAAAAGAAGCTCAATTGTAAACACGCATTAGGAAAGATATAATTAATGCAAGAACAGGAGGCAGGGACAATGCAGATTAGTGAGCAGATAAAAAAATATAGAAAAAATGCGGGATTAACACAAGAACAGGTGGCTAATTATTTGGGTGTTTCAACTCCTGCGGTAAATAAATGGGAAAAAGGAAACACATATCCGGATATATCATTGCTTCCAGCACTTGCCCGATTATTAAAAATTGATATGAATGAATTGTTTTCGTTTCGTGAAGAATTGACGGAAAAAGAGATTGGACAATTTGTTAATGAACTTACGGAAATTTCATTAGAAAGTTTTACAAAAGCCTTTGAGATGGCAATCAGTAAAATACAGGAATATCCTCATTGTGATTTGCTGATTTATTCGATTACAACCGTTTTGAACGCTGCTTTAACTTTAGCAGATGTTGATGATGAGAAAAAGTTGGAATATGATGGTGTGCTTGTTGAATGGCTAGTACGAACCGCAGATAGCCAGGATGAAAAGGTAAGGACTTCCAGTATTTTTATGCTTGCAGCGAAATATGTACAAATGGAAAAATATGAAGAAGCAAATATTTTTTTGAATAAAATTCCGGATACTGTGATAGATGCAACAATTATGAAAACGAATGTATTAGCACACCAGGAAGGAACGGATGCTGCAGCGTTCTTTTTAGAGGGAAAACTGATGCAGGTAGTTACTAATATACAAAGCTATTTATATAAGCTGATAGAAATGGAAGAAGAAACTGGAAATCATTGTAAAGCAGAGGAGATTGCTGAAATTACAGACCACATGGTATCGCTGTTTGGTCTGTGGGATTACGGTAAAGTAGTGCCATATCTATTGATTGCCGAGTATCGAAAAGATGTAGAAAAATGCATTCAGCTGATTAAAGAAGTGTTAAAGGAGGCGCAGAAGCCATGGAACATGGTAGACTCACCTTTATATTACAGATATACGGATACTGTACAGGGAAAATCTTTTTCAGGCGTTGGAAATAATTTTGTTCGTGCATGGGCTGCTGAAATTGAAAACAAAGAAGAATATGAATTTTTGAGAGAAAATAAAGAGCTTGAAGCAATTTTTGAGGAATATTTGAAATAGCTTGTGATAAAAATATATAGAAATAGATAAAAGCTGTAAAAATCCACGTTGAATTTTACAGCTTTTTGTGTATAATAGAAGTAGTAGAAACAATATAAAATCAAGGAAGGAGCTGAAAGAATATGGCAAGTATTTTACCAGTATCTGATTTGAGAAATTATAACGAAGTCCTGAAGAACTGCCACAAAGGCGAGCCGGTATATCTTACTAAGAATGGTAGAGGACGTTTTGTGGTTATGGATTTTGAAGATTATGAACGTGATCGTGCGGAAAAGAAGCTTTTGATGAAGTTGCAGGAAGCCGAAGAAGCAGTGAAAGACGGCGAAGGATGGCTGGATTTGGATGAACTGAAGGCACTTGTGGGGGAATAAGATGTTAAAATTGCGGATTAATCCGATTGTTGCAAAGGATCTGAAGAATATTCGGGATTACATTGCTGAAGACAACGAGGAATATGCGGCAAAGACCATAAAGGAAATTTACGGGAAATTTGAGAATCTTCAGATGTTTCCGGGAATGGGATCAGATCTTTCCAAACGAGTCAGTTTTCGGACAGATTATAAATATGCGATATGGGAAGATTATGTGATTATCTATAAAGTGGGCAGTGAGTATGTAGAGATTTATCGTGTAATTAACCGGTATCAGGATATCACTAGAATCTTTGACTGATAACAGAAATTTGATAACAAATTGATAACACCGTTCAGTACAGTCTGTGGACTTAGGACATTGGAACACATATGAAACCAGATAGAACTATAATACCTATACAAAAATGTATAGCGACAAGAATTTATTTGCGAGTTTGAATAGTAGCCACAAGTCTTGGAACCCGCTAAACAAGCGGCTTCCGAGACTTTTTCTTTTGCACTGCTACTAATTTGCTACTAATAGCAACTACTCTTTTTTATCGTTTTCAGTTGGTTGTCATTAACTTTAATAGCAAGAAATCCTGATGACTGCTGGATTTCTTCTATATGATCTTTCTTTGTGGCATCTGGATGATTTTCCCTGATGCGGTATTTGGTGGTACTAACGCAGGTCCAAACTGAGGTCGGATTGTTACATCTGAGCCGTTGCTCTGAGTCTGAGGTACTTCACAGGTTATACCTGCTGCTTCAAGCAAAGGGTTATCAGATGGTGGCTCAGGCGTTGGCAAATCTGTTGCCTGCAATGATTCCAGACTATGCACAAGTTCCTGCTGTTTATGTGGAAACAGATGGGAGTATGTGTTAAGTGTTGTGGATACTTTTTCATGTCCAAGCCTGTCTGCTAACATCAGGGCATCACAGCCCTGATTAATAAGTAAGCTGGCGTGCGAATGCCTGATATCGTGGATTCGTATCTTCTTTACACCTGTGTTTTTACAACCTCTTATCATCTCGTGTGAGAGATATGATTTTGTTATCGGGAACAGCCTTTCATCTGCGTCAAGCATATACCTTGACTGGATATAGTCTGATAGCTCCTGGCAGAGAAAATCCGGAATCGGAATCTTTCGCTTACTTTTTCTTGTTTTAGGTGATGTAAATACATCTTTTCCGCCTATCCGCTGATATGTTCTGTTGATGGATATTAGCTTGTTATCAAAGTCAATATCAGCAGGTGAGAGAGCAAGCAATTCACCTTCACGCATACCTGTCCAGTACAGGACTTCAAAACAGATATATGATAATGGCTTGTCTTTTACGCCCTCACGGAAAGCAATATATTCATCGTAAGTCCAGTAATCCATTTCCTCAGCCTTTGCTTTTCCAATGGTACCTGCCTTGCCGCAGGGATTGGTGTTGAGATCATAGAACCGCTTGGCATAATTGATGATACTGTTAAGCTCCGTATTAATCTTTTTAAGATAGGTCTGGGAGTAATTATTAGGCGAACTCATAAGCTTCGCCTGCCATCTTCGTACATCAGAGGCTTTGATTTCATTTATTGGCTTGTTACCGAAAAATGGAAGAATATGCGTCTGTAGTACCGTCTTTTTTGTCAGAAGAGTTGACTGCTTAAGTCTTGCAGCCATATCCTCCATATAAATTTCATAAAGGTTTTGAAATGTCATGTCAGGATTGGCAGACTGCTTTTCCAGAAAGTCCCTTTCAAATCCTAAAGCTTCCTTTTTGGTGGCGAAGCCTCTTTTCCACTTCTGTTTCTTGATTCCCTGCCAGTTCGTGTAATAGAACTTGGCGAACCATTTACCAGTTTTTTCATCTTTGTAAGCTGGCATAAATATCATCTCCTTTTTGTAAAATTGTTGTGCAATCATCAAAAGGCTATGATATAATCTACTTGTTCAGGGTGATTATAAAGCCTTCGGGTCAATCACTTACATAGCTTCGGTTATTCCTTTTGCGAGAAGGAGTGTGCCGGAGCTTTTTCTTTACTAAAGGTGTAAGCCTGCAATTATTCAGTTTTTGAATCAGCTTCATTATCCAGTCTGGAATTCTTATAATATGCTAACATATCTGATTTCCATGAATCAAACTTTTCTTTTGAAAGCTTTCCTGTCTGAAGCATATTCTTCTTTGTTATCCAGTTTTCCATAAAGAGACAGAAGTCTGCATCATATTTTCCATCACCTTTGCCGTTAACCTTGATCCCGGCAGTCCATTCAGGATTTTCAGGAGGTTTGGTATTGGTAAGCTCAAATGAAAAATCAGTAAGTTCAGTTATGGCAAAGAGAGCGTTGATTACATCTGACATAGTGTGGAATTCATATGCCGGATATTCAGCGGTCGTATTATCTTTTGGAGTATTAGTAACTTTTGCAAATAAAAGCTCCTGCCATGGAACATTTAATTCATTTGCAATCTGTTTTAAAACATCTATCTTTAATAGTATTTCACCAGATTCATATTTCTGGATAGTACGTTCTGATTTACCAAGCCGCTGTGCAAACTCCTTTTGCGTGATTTTCTGTGCCTTGCGCTGCTTCTGTATTGCCTTTCCGATTTCCTCAGGAGAAGACATAGTAAGTTTAATGGAATCAGAGAAAGCCATTCTGTTCACCCTCCTTTATATGAAATAGTCCGTTGTAAAGATGCGTATCAGATTGATATTAAATGAAATACGTATCAGTAAGTGACTTATTTATGATTGTACGATTACTTTATCATAAACAAAAACGAATTGCAAGTGCGTAATTATAAAAAGTTCTATTGACAAATTCTGAAAAGGATATTAAGATAAACACGAACTAAAAATACGGAATAAATAAAGAACAGGATAGCTGCTTTGTGAAAACACGTATTTAAAATAACAATTTATGAAAGGAGGAGCTACATGAAGGGTATAAAGGAAGCATTCATAGATGCAGGTGAGATAAGCCAGATGCTTGGTATCGGGATGACAAAGGCATATGCAATTATAAAGGAATATAATGCAGAGCTTGAGGCTAAAGGTTATTTCACCATGCGGGGGAAATGTCCAAGGAAGTACTTTGAACAGAAAATCTATGGTTACGAAGATTATTATAATCCGGATTATGAGCCGCAGCAAGGTTGCAGAAGAAATGGATTATGAAGTGGCAGTTGGGGCTTCTGTGATAAGTGAACAGGATGAAGTGGATATACCGCCTGAAACAAATGAGATGCCGGAAGATGGTGCTGAGATAGCAGAAAATGTAATATCGGATGCGGATGCAATGGCAAAAGAGATAACTGAATGAAGAGTCTAATCCCCCCAGCTATGCTGGGGAGAATGGAATAAGCAGAAGCGTGCATGATATCAATAAAAAACCTCCTATGTTAAAATGAGAATGGTATCGCAAGCCAAACTCAAACATAGGAGGTGGTCCATATGGACAATAAAAGTTTATCACACACAAGATGGAAATGCCAGTATCATATAGTTTTTATACCGAAGTATCGTAAGAAAGTATTATTCGGAAGGTTAAAAGCAGATGTAAAAGAAATACTTACAACGTTGTGTCGATATAAAAATGTAGAAATAATAGCGGGAGCAGTATGTATAGATCATGTACATATGAGTGTGGCAATTCCGCCTAAATTAAGTATATCAGATTTTATGGGATACTTAAAAGGAAAAAGCACGTTGATGATATATGATAGACATCCTGAATTGCAAAGTAAGTGGGATAAATCTTTCTGGGCAAGAGGATATTATGTGGAAACAATTGGGAATATCACAGATGAGGCAGTCCAGAAGTATATAAGAGAGCAAGCAGAAGAGTCAAGAAAAGAAGATTCAAGAGGTACCGCTTTATAGCGGACCAGTAAGAGTGCTTGCGATATCCGCCCTTTGGGGCGAGCAGTAGGACAGCCCTTAGGAGGGCTAATAATAAACCACCAGTTGAACTGGTGGTTGTAACTTAGGCGAAACCAATGTGGGGGCAAAAAGTGCCGTCAAAATGCAAAAGTGGTGGCGAAAAGCGCCGTCAAAACAGCAAAGTGACGGCAAAAAGTGCCACCACTCAAATCAGAGGGAAAAAGACATGGTGGCGGAAAGTGCCACCAAAACAGCAAAGTGATGGCAAAAAGTGCCACCATATCAGTAATTGTGGTGGTACTTTAACCACCACATATCATATACAGGGTGCAGGCACTCCTGCCAAGACGGAAAATTATGTAAACGCTGATGCGTTTATATTTTTTCGGGA
>DAVZKO010000010.1:0-38557 GCA_052272205.1 Schaedlerella sp.
CTTCCATCCTGCAATCTGCCTGTCTGGAATGCGTGTTCATCACACCCGCTGCCACCTTCACCAGCTTTCCGATGTGGCCGACGATCAATATTCCCTGCATCTGCAGCTGCACTGCCGCGTCGATCACATCGCCGATATAGTTACTGCATTTCACCGCAAGATCCCCGTCAAATCCCAATGTATCATTCAGAAAATCAATTCCGTAATTGCCCGGAACGACATAACACCATCCGTGTCCATTCTCCTTCTGCACCTTCATCTCCAGATAAATGGTATCGATCAATGCCTTTTCACTCATCGGCTCAACAATTCCACTTGTTCCAAGTACCGAGATTCCGCCTTCAATCCCAAGCCTCGGATTGAAGGTCTTCGCTGCCAGACGTTTCCCGTCGGGGATGGAAATCACAATCGACAGCCCCCCTGAATACCCGTACTTCTCCCGCTGTTCCTCCACTGCCTGCAGAATCATCTGCCTCGGCACCCGATTGATCGCCGCCTCGCCGATCTCCTGCTGCAGCCCTTTCTTCGTCACTCTGCCGATTCCCTCGCCGCCATCCAGTACAAGAGCATCGCCCGCTGTTTTCTCCACCGATGCGTAGACAAGAACACCGTTCGTGACATCCGGGTCATCCCCGCTGTCCTTGCGGATCGCACAGCGCACCGACTCTGTTCCAAATGATATCTCTTCCACATCCAGGTACAGCATCACCTGTTTCGGTGTCATCAGTGCAACCTGGCGCACCTCCTCACCCGACAGCAGCATCCGCGCCGCCGCTTTCGCAGCCGCCGCAGCACAGCTCCCGGTCGTGTACCCTGTTCTCAATCGTTTCTTCAATTACATCGTCTCCTCGATATGCTCCACAAACAGATTCCGGATGCCTTCCAGCTCTCCGAGCCCCTTGAGGAACACCCGCACCTCATATCCGGCATCCTCCAGCTCTGTCTTCCAGGAATCCTCTTCCCCTGCCATATCATGTTTCGCATGGTCACCCGCCACGATCATAAATGGCATCAACACAATCTTCTTATAGTCCGAGACCGCCAGCTTCGTCATCACATCTCGCAGGTTCGGAAACCCTTCCACCGTTCCCACAAGTACCTGCCTGTATCCAAGCAGATGGAACGTATACTCCAATGTCGGGTACGCCGCATTCGCATGATGGTCTGTCCCATGTCCCATCAGCACAAGTGACTCATCTTCCTCCAGCTCCACCGAAGACATCACCGCGTGGATTGCTTTCTTATAATCCTCCGCACAGCTCAGAAGCGGCTTGCCGACCCGGATTCTCTGAAACCGGTCCGCATATTCCATCAGGTCTTCCAGCATCCGGTCATTCTCAATCCCGTTAATAATATGCGTCGGCTGCACAACCACCATCTCAATCCCATCCGCCGCCATCTGCTCCATCGCCTCGCGCACCGTCGGAATCTGCATGTCCTGCGTCCGTTTCAATTTTTTAATGATCATCTGGCTCGTAAACGCCCGGTACACCCGATATTCCGGAAAATGTTCCGCAATCGTCTGCTCCGTCGCCGCAATCGTACGCTCCAGCGTATCCAGATGACTGGTGCCAAAGCTCACTGCCAATATTGCTTTTTTTCCAACGTGAAAACTGCTGCCGGAATCGGCAGACTTCCTTAAGATCGTATCCTTAGACATATTCTTCTCTCCTTTTGTTATCATCCCGTAACAAGTCCGCCCATTCGGTATCCATACGTGCGAACTTCGGCAACACAGTTCCATTTAAAAGTGAATATTCTGACTCAGGCATCAAACATCCTGCTCCGCCTTCTCATAGACAAACGTCTACAATGACATCATGGAACAGCACTAGCCAATACAGCAACGGGTATTGTGCGGGATTCTCACCCGGCTTCCTCTGCCACATACGGGCAATGTATCTTTTAAATGGTATCTCGGAATCTGTGTTTCTATCCAACCTTCTATCCGGTTGAAACAGCTTCGTTCAAGCCATTCATATTATTTCTCAAATTATTCGTATCCCACTTCTCGGTCACGATATTCCTCCCGATCAGCTCATCCATCGAAATGTGATAGAAATCAGCAACCTTCCACAGGAAATAAATATTCGGGAGCGCACTGCCCGTCTCATAAGAAGATAATGCCTGCCGACTGATATGCAGCTGTTTTGCAAATTCAGCCTGGGTCATATTATGCTTATCCCGGTATAACTTGATTCTGCGCCCGATATCCATAGTATCTGCTCCTCTTTCTGTACATTTCCACTCATCCACCGGGAATTCCTGCCAGGAACACCCCAGATGAACTCTATTTATTTTACTCTAGATACCACAAAAACACAACATAAAATTCCCCCAGAACCTTTTCCAGATTCCCCCATATCATAATACTGTAAATGCAAAGAAAGGAGATTGTGCAGATGTCCAATTGCCCAAACAATATGCAATATTCCCGCCAACGAACCGGTTATCCACAGCGTCCATCCTGCCGGCGCGGTATGATGAATCCGAGAACGTCCGAACCAGACCGCTACAACATAACAATCCCCAGAACGTCCGAGCCTGACCGGCACAACATAATGAGTCCCGGAATATCCGAACTTGCACATCTTGAGATCATCTGTGCCATCGTCCACCAGCTCACACGGAACCTGTCTCCGGAAGAATTAACCGAAGCCGGTTTTGACAAATATTACGTCGATCACACACTCGGAATCTGGCCGCAGTCTGCCGGCGGAGTTCCTTGGAGCGCCACCACATTCCAGTCCAAGGGCGATCCGATCACGGATCTCCACGAAGATATGGCCGCAGAACAAAAGGCACGCACCACATACGACAATATCCTGCGGCTCGTCAAAGATCCCGAGGTATGCGACCCGATCCGATTCCTGCGCAAACGCGAAATCATTCATTATCAGCGTTTCGAAGAAAGCCTGCGAATCGTACAGGAAAATCTGGACAGTAAAAACTTCTATGCCATCAATCCGGCGTTTGATATGCAGCAGGATTGCGGATGTAAAAAGGGGAAATAGTACATCTATATAAAGACAAAATCGGGTGGCAAATGTATTCTGCCACCCGGTCTCATCTAACATTTTCACTTAAAAATCTTCCGAATCTCATCTCCGATTTTACAGATTCCAACTGGGAAAATAACTCCGGCTAAAATATACACCCCCACTTCCCACCAGAATGTAACAACCGGTGTATCTCGACCTATCATCACCGTACATGGATATATCTTCTGCAGCACGATCGTCAGCAATTTAAAACCAATCACATGCAATGCCATAATGTAAAATGACTTCCGACCGCAATATGCAAAGAAATCACTCCAACGGAATCTTTCAATCTTCTTCGCAATAAAACAAACGAAATAAGTACCAAAAACTGCGTTTGACAGCAGAAATACAGGATTTCCATATATATTCTCATTCATAAACACAGCACCATACTCCATGTTCTGAATCAATCCGATCAATGAAATAGCCATGACTGCCCAATTATCAAATCTGATGTGTACATATTCCTTGATCAGATATGCCGTGTGAATCAATGCAATTGCCGCAAACACGTTGCTAAATCGCTTAATCGTAAACTGATAATGATGTGTTAAAAAGGCGGTGATCACAAATGCAATCCAGATCAAAAGTGTCCTTACTTCCTCATATCGTTTCGAAACCCGAAACATCTTATGCAGGATTCCTGACAGAACTGAATATCCGCAAAGTGCAAAAAACAATACAAATACGAACCACATCGCCGCAAGTATCGGTTCCCGTCCCGCACAGAAAAAGGTCAGAACCGATTGCTTTAGCATTTCTTTCATCGAATACAATTCATGCTTCGCATCCCCCGGATAAAGTGCTGCATTATACCAGCCTATCTGAATAAACACATTGTGGAGCCATACCGCCGGGAGATAAAACAGCAACGCTTTTCCATAGATTGTTTTCAACTTACCACCAATAAAAGTTCCGGTCTGCGCCACCTTCTCCCCTTTTATCGTCAGCCCGGATATCATAAAGAAAATCGGAACATGAAACAACATAAAAAACTTTTGCCAGAGTGTATAAGATAAAATCTCAGCCTGTACATGTCCCATTACGATCAGAATCATCGAAAATCCTTTCGCGATGTCAATGTATTTATAATATGGCTTTCCGTTTGTAATAACACTTGAATTTTGAATCGTATTCAACGTTCCGTCTGATTTATTCATAATACGTTGTTCCTTTCCAGCTTTGCTTATCCTTGCAGAAATATCCGGCTAGAATTCATACGTTTCTGCAAATGTTTTGATACACTTGTCAATACTGTCATATGTATTTGCACTTTGCCCCGGTGACGAATCCACCGCATTTAATCCAAATAAATTATTCTTTGTAACTGCAATATTACTATTTCCCCACGCACTTTCATTTGCCCCAATTTCAATCATTAATAATGCATTCACACCATATTTGTTCTGATAATCAACAAATTGCTGTGCTGTATTATACATCTTAGAATTTGTACTATTTGCTTTTGCATTTATAATGTTGTTTAATTGATCCACTGAATACGTTGTTTTACTTCTTAACGGAAGATACTGATAGTAATTATAATATGGATTATCTGGATTTACTGAACAGCTTCTCTTCCCTGCATTATAATCATCTACCATTTCGATAAAGCTCTCTTGGGTATAGAAATAGTGGCCATCATAACTATAGTACTAAACACCTTCTGTCAAATATGAAGGAGCCGGACCATTATCAAGTACACTCGCATATCCCGGTGTCGTAATATCTGTAGAAATATTGTGTATCAATCTGCCACCACTCACCGTGTAACAACTTACGGATGCTGCATTATTTACACTTACAACTTGTACCTCACTGGCATTCACAAGTCCAATCACTCCGGACAGCATAAATTTCACTTTTCCATTTTCCGTTCCTAGATAAGCTGCATCTGCTCCAAACATTCCGTTCGTATATCCGTCATCATTTTGACCATACACTGTATATTTAGTTACAGCATTTCCTTTTGTATTGAAATTGACAACAACCAAAGTTCCTTCTTCGATTAGCGTGTCTCGATATCGATACTCGGATGCCACATCCACTTCAACCGGGATACGCGCCATACCTTCCAGTACATACTTACTTGTAACACCAACATGGTAAGCCGATCCCGCATGCTACGATCATTATCTTCTTGATTGCCTTAATATCTTCCTCTGACATTCCCAGTTCTTCGATCACTACATCGTCTTTCCGCAATCTTGGAGAGAATGTGTCCGTGATTGCCTTTGGCTGCTCATACATTTCCTTCAGCATAAAGTGCTCGTATCCACCCTTTTCCGATGCGTTTACATCCCAATCGATATGTGTGGATGTCTTCTCGATTGGTTCCTCATCTACCGTAAAGAACTCCATGGAATCTTTTGTCATCTTGACGATTTCTTCATTTTCAATAAAGTAGACATCTCTTGTATATTTCAGTACCGCCGGAACATCGAATGCGATGATACAGCCGTCTTTTGTATGTCCTACGATCAACGGGCTATCCTTTCGAACAGCATACAGCTCATCTGGGTGATCCTTGAACATAATTCCAAGTGCATAAGAACCTTCCATACGGTGCATGATTTTTGTAATTGCACGAAGCGGATTTCCATCATAATAATTATCCAGCAGATGTGCTACCACTTCGGTATCTGTATCAGAAATAAACTCATACCCTTTCTGGATCAGTTTTTTCTTTAATTTCAGATAGTTCTCAATAATACCGTTGTGTACAACGATAATGCTGTGATCCTTATTATAATGCGGGTGAGCATTGACATCAGAAGGTTCTCCGTGAGTTGCCCATCTTGTATGTCCGATTCCGATTGTTCCCGGCATCGTCTCTCCATCATGAGTTAATTCACTTAGAACTTTTAATCTGCCCTTAGACTTTTTCATTCCAATTTCTTTTCCGTTATACACAGCAATTCCTGCTGAGTCATATCCTCTATACTCTAATTTTCACAATCCATCTAATAAAATCGGAGCAGCCTGCTGCTCTCCTACATAACCTACAATACCACACATATTACTTTTTCCTTCCCTAATTCTATCAGCCATATTTATACGTAAAAGGAAAGGGTGGTTTGCAGTATATACAACTGAATAACCACCCTCGGTTTTTATAAATCAATAAAATCTATATCGTAATCCTCGTCATCTCGTGTTTCTCTCTTGCTTTTTGAAACCTTACGGGTCTTCGGGCTCTGTTTTTTTACCGGTACCACTGCCGGTTCATCCTCGTCTTCATAATCATCGAAGTCATCGTAATCGTCAAATTCATCATAATCATAATTCTCATCTTCAAATTCAACATCTTCTTCGATGAAATCATCTGACTCGTCTTCATAATCCGAATTATTTTTTTCAATGAACTGCTCACGGGAATTCTTTTTATCCTTTGGAATCGCATCTCCATCATCATATTCATCATACAACTCATCCAATTCAGAATTCTTTTTGCCGATAATCACAGACATCACAATGATGATCAATACAAGTACAAAGAATACAACTGCAATTACCGCAACTACGATGAGCATATTGCCATCTACAAATGACTTCACTTTATCTGCCAGCTTGTTGCCTGCTGTTGCTTTCTCTTCCGTCGCGGTTGTTTCTCGCTGTACATAACGCTGATACGTTCCGTCAACTGTATCATACTGGTAAAAGCTGATTTCTCCGGATGGTCCGATTGCATTTACGAGATAGTAATCTTTGTTTTCACTATCCTGCCATACAGGGAATGTATTTCCATTCAAATCCAATGTTGTCTCTCCGAATGTTTTCGGGAGTTTGCTTCCATCTCCTTTTCCGAGAATAAAGATATACTCATTTTCTGAGATGGCAACCCGGTCTGCAAGAACGAGGTTGCTGTTTTCTTCATCAAAGTACGCCATGATTGAATCTTCTGAACCATTTGGTTTGACAAAAAGGAACTTTTTGCCGGATACATCCTGCTGTACGCCATTGTAGTCTGTTCCGTTGTAGGAAACTGCTGCTTTTGTAAATCCATCCGGTATCAATGCTTCTGAAAATTCACCATATACTGCATAGCTCACTCCATCAATGTCAACCGTTCCTGTTGTAGCCGCTGACGTTGTCGTAGCAGTTGTCGTTCCGTCTCCCGGCTCTACTGTAATCGTAGAATTTCCATGCTGCAGATTCAGTGTCTCGTCAGAGAACAGATATGCCGTGGAAGAAGTCACATCAATGGTTGTTGTTCCTTCCGCCAATGCTTTGAATACCATATCATAACTCAACTCTGTCTCTGTTCCTGTTCCTGATGCAGAAAGTGTTACTGTTCCGGCACTACCTGTCGCATTCGTTCCGCTTACGAATTCCAATTTTGTAGCATCGTAAGTGACCGTAACGTCTCCATCACCAATTGCTGCTCCTGCAGCATCCATTTTCACTGTTACTGTAATCTGCTCTCCTACTTTTCCTGTCGGATCCGAAAAAGTCAATGTTCCATCGGCAGCAAAGCACACCATAGCCTGTGAAAAGACCAGTACACAGAGACTGATCAGTGCAAGGCTGAGGTTTCGTTTTAATTTCTTCATGTTGTTTTCCTTCCCCGGCATTTAACATCCGGTTCTCTTCTCATACGATTTAATAGCCGCTTCCGTCACCATAGTTTCCTTCGGTTCCGGTATCATTATATCCGGTGTCTGTTCCTCCGGTATCTGTTCCATATCCTCCGGTTCCGTCACCATATACGGTTTCACTGTCATCGTAATAGTTGGAATCATCTTTATAAGTTGAATTGTCGGTATAGTCGGAGCCGTCATCATAATATGTTGTACTATCATCGTACATGGTTGCATCTGTACTTGTTGCGCGGCTATTCCAGATATAAGAAAGGTCACTACAGATTGAATTCACCGTAGAAGTCGGAGTATATCCATCCTCACCAAAGAAATAACGATGAAGTTCTTTCACATCCTCCAATGCTGCTGTACTTATAACAACGCTTCCTTGTTCTTTATAGCTTGTGAATCCGGTATTTGTGGGGAATCCCATATTCTCGCCAAATTGGAATTTCTTGACATCTTTTGCATAGGCAAGAATCTCCGGAAGTGTAAAGTTTGTTCTTACCTTCGGGAATACTTTATCAATAATCTTATCTAATGTTGCGAGATTTGAACTTTGCAGTTTTTCAGCAACTTTCGTCAATACAAGTCTCTGTCTCTCTGTACGTTTCAGATCCCCATCGTCTGTATATCGGATTCGCGCATATGCAGTTGCCTGTACTCCATTCAATGTCTGGAGCCCCGGTTCTGTCACACCTACTGATTCTTTTCCTGTATTTTCCATGACCTCCATAACATATCCGTTAATGTTATAGCCATCATGCCCCTCTATTTCTTCCTGAGTTACATCTACTTCAATTCCGCCGACTGCATCAATTACATCTACCAACGCAGAAAAATCAACTGTCACATAATGTGTAATGCTCATATCCAGATTACGGTTCAACATTGCCACAGCATCCTCTTCTTCTCCGTATGCATACGCAGCATTTGCTTTGTAATATTCTCCGTCATCTAACTGCATCAATGTGTCTCTATATACTGATGCCATTTTTATTACTTTTGTCTCACGATTCAAACTTGCAATAATAATCGTATCACTTCGTGATCCCATGGATTCATCAGTCGCTCTGGAATCCAGTCCAAATAGTGCGACGTTCAAATACCCAGACTCATCATATTCCAATTCATCTGAGATACTGAGTTTATCTAAATCCAACTCTTTTGTATCCATTTTTCCCATCTTATTTCCGATATATGCAACGCCTACAATTGCAACCAGCACAAAGACAAGCAATACGGTACAAAAGCCAACTAAAATCTTTTTACCAAGAGGCAGTCCCTTCTTCTTGCGCTTCTTAGATTGTTTTGAATTTTTTCCTTTCACAGATACATTCCGGTTCTTTCTCCCTCTTGTATCTAATGCTGTATCCTGGCGACGTTTTTTCCTTGCCATAATCTATCCTTTCTAATCCATGCATTTTCTTATTCTGTTATCATACATGATTTTCCCAAAAACTTCAATGTACAATGTACGACAGCTTCACCTCTCCCAGTATCTCTTGTTCATTGTACAAGCTAATATTACACGTTTCGGCAACATTCGATACTGTTTTCCGAACCGATATCCAAGATATTTAAATCCGCTTTTCACAACAAGTGAAATGATCAGCCATGGCTTATGAATTCGGATCAAGTATCTTGCAGTATCTTTTACGAGTTTGATTCCTTCCGATTCTGACTTCACCTGCCCGAACACCTCCGGATGTTCTGCCTGCGATACTGCCAGGTCAAAATTCCTTTTAAACTGCTCGACACATCCATAATTATGAGAATGGATGACTTTTGCTTCTGCCACATATGCTACAGAGGCTCCTGACTGAATCATTTTTGCCGCCATGATCATATCCTCATTGAAGATTACCTTTTCTTCAAATCCGCCAAGAGATTCATACACGGATTTCCGGTACGCAGCACACACATCCGAACAGAAGAATGTTTTGATCCCCAATGTGCCCAGATCCTTTAGTAATTTCACTCTGCTTGTTTCCGGATAATTAAATGCTCTTGTGTATCGTTCAATCACTTTACAGTCTGCATTTGGCAATTGTCTTGCGTAAGCAGCCGCAACTTCTTTTTGATCGAACGGCTTCACAAGTTCTTCTATCAACCGATCATTTGCCGGAAGCGCATCCTGAGTCATATATACGACGATCTCTGCTGTCGATTCCATCGCGCCTTTATGCCTTGTTCCGCCATGGTCAAACTCTTTCGGTTGTATATGGGTGATCCATATTCGATCATCCAGTTGTTCCAGTTCTTTTGGAAAGCTGCCGGTTTCTGTATCGATGATATGAATTTTACAGATTGGGTATGTCTGCTTCAATAACTTTTTAACGAGCAATACCGTATTTTCATCCGGATGATATGTTGGGATGATCACATCCACTGTTCTTGTTTTATTCTGCATCGTTTTTTCCTTTCTGTCCTATGTGGAACTTTTGTCTGTCAAATCCCACATATCCGTACATCATACCTGTCAGCACAAGCCAGAACCATGTTGTCGGATTACTGAACCATGTTGTAAAAAATGACAATCCCAGATAAATTGCAATTTGACCGTAGAATAAAAACGCAATCGGATTCTTGCAGCTCCGAATCCATCTTGTCAGCATATATGCCACCATCCCGATCACGAATGCAAACAGCACGATTCCGATCACGCCGAAATCATAATATGCATCATAAAACATCGTCAATGTAGTCAGTTCCGGTTTCGTAATAAAAATCGGTGTAGAAATCAACTGCGGAAATACAAATTTCAAACCTGTCAGGGCGAAAAACGGAAACAGCATTCGAATTCCAAAAGAATGCTGAGTCAGATCGCGCACCATGCAGTTAAAATTTTCAAAGTTATTGGCAACATAAATATAAGGCTGCGTAATGAATATTGGCGTATTTGCATTTTTCATCTCAAAAATCCCGTTCAAATACGATACGTCATGCCTTCTTGCCACAGTCAGCAATACATACACCGGTATCATAATGATCAAAGCGATCAAAATCATTTTCCAAGTAATATGCTGATACAACATCACATATGTAACCGCTGCAAAACCAACTGCAAACAACAGTTGGAATCTTGATACGCAAAGGATCGGTATTGCAACCGCCAGAACATTTCCAATGAAAAGTACGATGATCCGGAGTCGGGTTGTACGCTCAGCCAGTTTCGTGTATACAACAGTCAATGCCGGAATCAGGATACAGCTGATTGTAAAATAGTGCACACCGGAAACGTGAAAATAGGAATACGCATGCGGTTCCGGTGAAAACAGCGGGATAAACCCGACTACCATTGCTTCGAGCAGAAAACATAAGACCGAGACAACAGCCAGTGCCGCAATGCATACAATCACTCTCTTTGCCTGAATCTCATTTTTTCCCAGAAGCATTTCTTTTGATCTTGTTCTTTTTTCTACTATATTATTCAGAATGTCATATCCAAGCATGAAGAAAAAATACGCGAGGAAAAAGCAGATCCATGTGAGATTTTCCCAGTCCGTCTGCAATTTACTCAGTTGAAAACTTGCAATTCCGATTCCACCGACCCACGAAATAGAAAACAATCCTCTCATGTCTGCCAGTTTTCCACTCTGCGTATACCGGATCAAGAACAGTATCACTGCGGTGAGAAGCAAGATGCTTCCGGCGATATATACTTGTCCTAATCTTGAGAAAACATATCCCAGTCCAAATCCGGCTGTATAGATCAGATAGTCTTTTTTCTTATGATTCTCCATATAATCTGGTCCCCTCTGCACAACTTTTAGTATGCATTTTTATTTATAAACCCTTTCAAAAACGTCAACAGGATGATCTTAATATCAAATCCCAATGTCCAGTTCTCTATATAGTACAAGTCATACTCAATTCTTTTTCGAATGGAAGTATCCCCGCGGAACCCGTTTACCTGTGCCCATCCTGTCAAACCCGGGCGAACCTGGTGCTTGATCATATATCGTGGAATTTCCTCTTTGAACTGTTCCACAAACTGGGTCCGCTCCGGTCTCGGTCCGACCAGACTCATATCACCAATTAAGATATTGAACAACTGTGGAAGTTCATCAATGCTTGTCTTCCGGATAAATTTTCCAATCGGTGTAACTCGCGGATCGTCTTTTGTAGTCCAGCCCTTCTTCTCATCTGTTTCCTTCTGTACGATCATGGATCGGAACTTGTACATATTAAACGGCTTGTTCTTTAATCCGATTCGCTCTTGTTTGAAAATCAGCGGTCCCGGATCTGTGATTTTAATCATAATCGAGACAACAAGCATAACCGGTGAAAACAATAGAATCGCTACGATTGCTCCAAAGATGTCCATCGAACGTTTCATAAAACGATTCAACAGACTGTTCAGAGGTACATGACGGATATTAATAACCGGCAGACCCTGTATATCTTCTGTGTAAGGTTTCGTCGGAATGATATTATTGTAATCCGGAATAAATTTTGTGTGTACACCGGACTTCTCGCACATATTGACGATTTTACCAAGTTTGTTATATTCTTCCAGTCCAAGGGTGATCGCGATCTCATCCAATTTATTCTCAGGAAGAATCACTTTCAGATCATCTGTACAGCCGATTACTTTGATGCCTTTATACTCTGACCCAATCTCAATACTGTCATCCAGGATTCCCCGAACGTTATATCCCCATTCCGGATTTGCTTTGATTCGGTCGATATACTCTTCTGCAGCATTGCTGTATCCGACAAGAATAATATGCTTCAGATTGTAGCCGTGCTTTCTGATCTTTCTCAGAATCATCCGGAGGATATTTCTCTCCAGCGTCTCTCCAAATACATTGACCACTGCGAATACAAACAGCATCATTCTGGAAATGTTGGACTGTTTTGTCACATACAGGATCATGATCAACGCCATGATGCCGACAATATTTGCCTGAAGAATCCGCCATGCCTCCAGCCTTCGTCCTAACACCCGCTTCGGCACATACAATTTGAATATATAATATAGGAACAGAAATCCGGGTACAATGTACAACAAGAGTTTCATATATTCCTGCAGAGACAGAAACCATGGATCCAGCTCAAAGATCCCACTGCTGAATCGAACATACCATGCCAGTATGTATGCGCAGATCAAAACGATTCCATCTAACACAACTTGAATCTGATTTAAAAGCCTTTGATTTTCTTTAATCATCGCTATTCTTCCTCTTTTTTATCACATTACCTGTAATATCATACAATATTTCATTGGAAAGAACAAGTTAAAACACGATTTTTACACATTTTTAATTCATTTTTCTGTAACATTTCTGTAATTTTTTTAGAAACAATTCGCTTTTTGTAGCATATTTGCTTTGAATTTGATATAATACGGGAAGATTATTCCCCTGAGTTTGACACTTTAACATTTAATATATAGCCAGCAACCCTTGTGGTTACTGGTATTTTTTTGTCAAGATTTCAGGTGAGATTGTAGAAGGAATAGAATTAACTCTCGATATAGAAAAGATTGCAGAAGAGGAAAAATACGATGGATACTATTCAGTAGTCACCAGCGAGTTGAATATGAGCGACTATGAAATCAGGGATACTTACAGAGGACTTGCCCGGATAGAAGAAACTTTCAAGATATCAAAGACAGAATTTGAATCCAGACTGGTATTTGTATGGACAAACGAACATATAGAAGGACATTTTGCTACGTGTTTTACTGCACTCGTACTCATTCGACTCCTACAGGCAAAACTGGAAAACAAATATCCTATAGGAAAGACAATCGAATCTTTGAGAAAATGCCGCTGCACCAAGATTGGCACAACCTTATACCAGTTCGTTTATTATGATGAAATCCTAAAAGAATGTGGACATGTTTTCAACCTGGAATTAAACCATAAATACCGTACGCAAGAACAGATGCGCAGATTGATAAAATATTAAAAAAATTTTTCTCATGTCTAAATCGGACGAATATACCACATGCAGACAAAATACGGGAAGCCTTGATTTTACTGGCTTCCCGTTAGTTTTGGTGTCAAACTTGAGATTCTTCCTCTTTTTTATCACATTATCTGTAATATCATACAATATTTCATTGGAAAGAACAAGTTAAAACACGATTTTTCCAGCAAAATATGAATTATTCTGAATGAGAACGATAATATTTTCCTGATTTAATTTTTCATATACTAGGCAGCTTCTAAATTACATGATACAATATTGTATGATTACTCAAGAAAGTCGAGGATTTAAAATTGAAGCAGACAAAATATGATTATTTAATTGTAGGAGCCGGATTATATGGTTCTGTTATGGCTAATGAATTAAACAAAAAAGGAAAAACCTGCCTTGTTATCGATAAACGTGACCACATTGCCGGAAATATCTATTGCGAAGATATGGAAGGAATCCATGTACACAAATATGGGGCACACATTTTCCATACCTCTGATAAAAAAATATGGGATTATATGAATCAATATGCAGAATTTAATAATTACATCAATTCTCCGATTGCCGTTTATAAAGGGGAATTGTACAACCTGCCTTTTAATATGAATACCTTTAGCAAAATGTGGGGAATCCGTACCCCTCAGGAAGCAAAAGAGATGATTGCCAAACAAGTAAAAGAATGTGGGATTACAGAACCTAAGAATCTGGAAGAACAAGGACTTTCTTTAGTTGGCCGTGATGTTTTTGAAAAACTGGTAAAAGGATATACCGAAAAGCAATGGGGACGAGACTGCAAGGATCTTCCGGCATTTATTATCAAACGCCTTCCGGTTCGTTTTACATACGATAATAATTATTTTAATGACAGATACCAAGGAATTCCAATCGGCGGATATACTGCAATCATCGAAAAGATGCTGAACGGCATCGATGTCGAACTGAATACAGATTTCTTTGAATTCCGTCAGACACATCCTGATATTGCAGAAAATATTATTTATACCGGTATGATTGATGAATATTATGATTATCAGTTTGGTCCATTGGAGTATCGTTCTGTACGTTTTGAAACAGAGGTTTTAGACTGTGATAACTATCAGGGAAACGCTGTTGTCAACTATACCGAACGAGAAGTTCCGTATACAAGAATTATAGAACATAAGCACTTTGAATTCGGGACACAGGAAAAAACTGTTATCTCAAGAGAATATTCTTCTGAATGGAAAGTAGGCATGGAACCGTACTATCCGGTAAATAACGAAAAGAACAGCGAACTCTACCAGAAGTATAAAGCATTGGCAGACAAGGAAGAACATATTATATTTGGCGGACGTCTCGGTCATTACAAATATTACGATATGGATAAAGTAGTTGCTGCTGCTCTAGATACAGTAGCAAAACTCGTATAGGTATTTCATTGTTTTAAAAGGTTATAAAAGGATCCGAAATCCTTTCGTAACCTTTTTTTGATTCTTCCATATCATAATATTGTATAACCGATGAAGGGAGAATAAAATTGGCAAACACAAATAATAATATGCGTTTTCAACGTCAAGGATATTCTAACATGCGTCGTTCTTCCTGCTCTTGTGTCACTCCGATGCCTGTGTGTCCTTATCAAAGAGAGCGTGACATTTTACGTGGTATGCCGATTGCAATGGCATATGTACCTTGGCAAGAATGGCGAAATATATACGAAATTCAAAAAGGATTTCGACGGGGCACCATTTTCGAAGAATTGGATAAACCGTTTCAAGGGAAAGGAGGATGTAATCGATGACATCATGTCCTTGTAGAAAAGATTTGCTTGACAGAATATACGAAGTAAGCTTTGCTGTTGATGATGTAAAATTGTATTTAGATACACATCCTTGGGATGATGAAGCCTTAGTTTACTTTAACGAATACAGCCGCATGAGAAATGAAGCATTAAAAGAATATGCTCAATATTATGGACCATTAACAATAGACACCGTAGTATGTTCTGACTCCGAAAAATGGAACTGGATAAACGAACCATGGCCATGGCAGGAAGGAGGATGCTAAGATGTGGAATTATGAAAAGAGATTACAATATCCTGTGAAGATCACTCAGACAAATCCGAAAATCGCACAAATCATTTTAACGCAATTTGGCGGTCCTGACGGGGAGCTTGGAGCTTCTATGCGTTACCTGGCACAACGATACACCATGCCATATAAAGAAGTGACTGGAATTCTTACGGACATCGGAACAGAAGAACTGGCTCACCTCGAAATTATCTGTGCAATTGTCCATCAATTGACAAAAAATCTGTCTCCGGAAGAAATCGAGAAAAGTGGATTTGCACCATATTACGTTGATCATACTTTGGCTCTCTGGCCACAATCTGCAAGCGGAGTCCCTTGGAGTGCTACTACATTTCAATCAAAAGGTGATCCAATTACCGATTTGCATGAAGATATGGCAGCAGAACAAAAAGCACGCACCACATACGACAATATTCTACGTCTTGTAAAAGACCCGGAAGTATGTGATCCGATTCGTTTCTTGAGGAAACGAGAAATCGTGCATTATCAACGTTTCGGTGAAAGTTTAAGAATTGTGCAGGATAATTTAGATAGTAAGAATTTCTATGCCATCAATCCAGAATTCGACTGATATTTTAATGAGATTTTTTCCTTTTTATTAAAAATAGCTGTTGCTTCCATGTTGGATGTGAAAGCAACAGCTATTTTAATTTATGTGAAAATCCGTATTCTATTATATGTTAAAATATTACTGGAATCTTTTCCGTATTGAAACCGGTTTTGTACAAACATCTTATTTCGAAGATTCGCCCAGTTTCACATCTACCGTTTTTTCTGTCCATTCTCCGTTATTTTCCGGAACCTGAATCGTAACGGATACTGTCTTGCCGACTTCATAATATCCCAACTCTTTCTGAAGTGCTTCCATACTGTCAACAGTTGTTCCGTTCAATGCAGTAATCACATTTCCTTTTGTGATACCGGCATCTTCTGCTCCGCCACCTTTTATTACTTCTGCGACATAGACACCGGTTGGCATATTATATTTCTCAGCACTCTCAGATGTTACATCATATCCTTTTACTCCAAGATATCCTTTTTTATCATCTGCAACTTTATGTTTTGTTTCTTGATTCATTAAATTGTCAATAATGTCTGAAACATCACTAATTGGAATTGCGTATCCCATTCCTTCTACTGTTGTACTTGCAAGTTTGGAAGAGTTGATTCCAATAACCTCTCCATTTGCATTAACAAGTGGGCCTCCGCTGTTTCCAGGGTTAATTGCTGCATCTGTCTGAATCAATTTAACACCTGTTCCTTCAGTCTCACCTGTCTGTTCATCTGTCGTTGTACTCTCTCTGTTTACTGCACTAATTACACCGGTTGTTACAGACTGTCCATATCCCATTGCATTACCGATTGCGATTGCAGGCTCGCCGACTTGAAGTTCTGTTGAATCTCCCAATGTTGCCACTGCTATTTTATCCATCGTATCAGAAGGAATCTGATCTAACGGAACTGCAATTACAGCAAGGTCATGCTCTGAATCTGTGCCTTTCACATTTGCATCTACGCTGGTATCATCATCAAATGTAACGGTTAACGTCTCACTGTCTGCAATTACATGGTTGTTTGTTACAATCAATAACTCATCGTCTGTCTGTGCAATAATGATTCCTGTTCCACAGCTTTCGCTCTGATATTGTGATGTCTGTCCCCAGAAGTTCTGGACTTCCTGAACACTCATATTAGTAATTGCGACAACAGATGGCATCACATCATCTACAATAGCGGACACATCTGAAGTTACAACACTGGAAGACTTTGTAACTGAGGTTGTCGTTGTTTTCGCACTACTTTTTGATTTTTTATCTAACCCTAATACATTTGTTCCAATATAACTTGTTGATAAAAATACTACTGAAGAAACAAATCCAAAAATAATAGCAAGACCGATCGCTGCTATCACTTTTGTTATTTTCTTTGGTTTATTCTGATGATTAGACGAGTTTTGCGAATGATCATTTTGAAACTGTCCATCATCCGGATTATAATAATTGTACTGGTTCTGCATATCAGTTCCCTCTTTCTCTTGTATTCTATGATGCTATCATAATCATTTTTTGTGATGATTCTGTGTTCAATCTATAAAAAAATAATGTGCAAAATAATTTCTCCCTTTTAAATAACACCTGCACTTTTGTGCCTTCTTGCTATTTAAAAGGGAGTATTACTTCCTTAAAATATCAATATATGATTTTTACAAATCAATAAACTCGATATCATAATTCTTTTTTGAAGATTTTTTGTGTGTTGCCTTTGCGTTCACGTTCTTACTCTGTTTTCGTGGTAATGGTTTTGTTGAATATGTTTCGTCGTCATAATCATCAAATTCATCGTAATCATCATATTCATCATCCGTATATGCATCATAGTCTTCTTCCATATAATCATCCGATTCCATCTCGTAATCATCATCTTTACGAATAAACTGCTCACGAGTTTTTTTATTCTTTGGAAGACCATCTTCCTCTTCATATTCATCATACAACTGATCAAGCTCTTCCGAAACATTTCTTAACTTAGAGGCTAAAACAATAATGATGATCAACATAATCAATATAATCGCAACAACTACAATTGTAATGATATGCAAATTTTTGGAGACTTCATTTTTTATCTGGTCTAACAAATTCCCTTCTTCTTTCGAATCAGTACTTTTTGCTATAGATCGCTCTACGTATCTCTGATAAGTTTTATCTATTGTATCATACTGATAAAAGCTCACTTCTCCGGAAGGTCCCAATGCACTTACCAAATAAAAATCTTTATTCTCACTATCCTGCCATACAGGGAAAATTCGTCCATTCAAGTCCAAAGTTGTTTCACCGAAAGTAGCTGGCAGATTACTTGTATCAGCTTCTCCGAGTAAATAAATATATTTGCTGCTTGTTAACTGTACCTGATCTGCCTGTACAAAATGATTATCCGCATCGTCATACATTGCAAGTATCGGATCACTGTCTCCAGATTTTAAATAGACAAATTTGATACCGGATGCATCCTGTGTAATCGCATTATAATCCGCAGAGTTATAATTAATTGTACTTCTGGAAAATCCAGCCGGAATCAATGCATCTGTAAAGTCATTATAAATGGAATACTGCACTCCAGACACTTCGATTACTGCATCTCCGCCTGCCGCCGAAACAGTAGTCTGTGCATCTGCTGCTCCAACTGTTACATTAACAGAAGCCGGTGTTAAATACAGAGTCTCATCCGAGAAAAGATACGCTGTCGAATCAGCAACCTGAAGTGTTGTGGTTCCTTCTGCGAGTGCCTTAAATACCATTGTATAATTCAACTCTGTCTCTGTACCTGTTCCGGATGCAGACAAATGAACAACACCATCTTCTGCTGTTGCATTGGTTCCTCCCACAAATTCAAGAATTGAACTATCATAATTAACTGTTATATCCCCGTCTCCAATTGGCTCACCGCCTGCATTGATAGAAACCGGAACTGTAATCTCTCCGCCCACATTACCGGAAACATCTGACATCTGCAATGTTCCCTCGGCTGCATAACTGACAATTCCATATGCCAAAAACATTGTCATTACTGTTATTAACAACAAGTGTATTCTCTTAACTCTTCTTTTCATCAACTTGAATCCTCTCATCTGTATTTTTACCGAATCTTCTAGTATCCACCATTATCATAGTTACCACTTTAACCCGAATCATATCCATAGTTACCACTATCGTCTTGTGAACTATCATACCCTTGATTTGGGTCATAAGTTGTGCTGTCATCATAATTCACACCACTGTTATCGTATGTCTGATTATAATCATATCCCTGATTATAATCATAACTTCCATTGTCATATCCGTTATCATAAGAATCGGAACTGCTTCCAGAACCTCCCGATGCACTTATGCTTTCAATCTCACTGCTGATTGCAGATAAAGTCGATGACGGCGTATATCCATCTTCTCCAAATAAATACTGATGCAGAATTTTTACATTACTCTGTAAAGTCAACGGAACAACAACATTTCCTGCATCTTCATAATCTAATGTATCCTTTGTTTCTGGGAAACCGGTTGTATCCGCCAGCGTATATTTCTGTACATCGCAACACCTACAATTGCAGCTATAACAAATATTAATAAAACAATGCAAATTCCAACTAAAACTTTTTTACCGGTTGACATTCCACCGCCCCTGCGCGGACTTCCACTTTTCATATTACGTGAATTTTTGTGCTTCATTTGTTTTTTACTTACTCTCTGTCCTGATGCAGAGCGTTTTTTTTCTACTTGCCATATTCTATCCTTTCTCAACTTCCTTATGCAAATAAAATCTCACTGTCTGATATCATACATGATTTTTATAAAAACATCAATCGCTTTTTTTATTTTCGTTGCCAGTAACGCGGACTCATCGTACAACATTTTATCATCCACATTGGAAGTTTTTGATATTTCTTTCCAACACAATATCCCATATATTTAAATCCGCTCTGCAAAATCAATTCTGGGATAAGCCAAGGTTTTCTTATTTTTAGTAAATGCATTGCTGTTTTTTTTACCAAACGAACTCCCTCGGATTCTGATTTCAAAGATTGAAATACTTCCAGATGTTCCACTTGTGAAACAGCAAGATCAAAATTTCTTTGAAATTGTTGTTTACAACTATAATTATGAGAATGTATCACTTTTGCCTCAGCAACATATTTTACGCAGCCACCGGACTGAATGATTTTTGCTGCCATAATCATGTCTTCATTAAAGATTGTCTTTTCTTCAAATCCGCCTAACGATTCATATACTGATTTGCGATATGCTGCACAAACATCGGAGCAAAAATAAGTTTTAATTCCCATGGTTTCTAAATCAGCAATCGATTTTACTTTGCTTTCTTCCGGATAATTAAACGCTCTTGTATAACGTTCAATAATACGACAATCTGCGTTCGGCAGTTGTCTTCCATAAGTCGCCGCAATTTTTTCATCCGCAAAAGGATGAACCAGCTCTTCTATCACATATTCATTTGCAGGAATTGCATCTTGTGTCATATAAACTACAATTTCCGCATGTGACTCCATCGCACCCTTATGCCTTGTTCCACCATGGTCAAATTCTTCCGGTTTAATTTTCGAAATTCTGATTTTTTCACTTAAGGTAGTGATTTCCTTTGGAAATACTCCGGTTTCTGTATCGATAACATGAATTTCATGGATCGGATAACTTTGCTTCAACAGCCGTTTTATCAGAAGTACAAAGGTATCATCCGGTTTGTAAGTTGGCACTATTACATCAACAACTTTTTTACTTTCACACATCCCTTTATTCCTTTTTATATTCTTAATTTTGTTCTATCCATTGGTTTATCAAGCACATCCCAATTTTAGTAAGCATTTTTATTAATGAATCCCTTTAAGAATGTCAACAGGATAATCTTAATATCAAACCCCAATGTCCAGTTCTCGATATAATACAAATCGTATTCTATACGTTTGCGAATTGAGGTATCTCCACGGTATCCATTGACCTGTGCCCATCCGGTAAGTCCCGGTCTAACCTGATGTTTGATCATATATCTTGGAATCTCTTCTTTAAACTTTTCTACGAATAGTGGTCTTTCCGGACGTGGACCAACCAGACTCATATCGCCTTTCAATATGTTAAACAACTGAGGCAGCTCATCGATGCTGGTTTTACGTATAAATTTACCTATTGGAGTTACACGAGGGTCATTCTTCACTGTCCAGCCTTTTTTCTCATCCTTCTCCTTCTGAACAATCATAGAACGGAATTTGTACATATAAAATGGCTTGTTTTTTAACCCGATACGTTCTTGTTTAAATATCAACGGCCCCGGATCCGTAATTTTAATTATTATAGAAACAATTAACATCACTGGTGAAAACAGAATAATCGCAACAAGTGCTCCGAATATGTCCATGGAGCGTTTTAAGAAACGATTAAGCCAGTTATTCAGCGGGACATGTCTGATATTAATTACCGGAAGTCCCTGAATATCCTCCGTATACGGCTTCGTTGGAATAATATTGTTATAATCCGGAATAAACTTTGTGTGAACTCCTGATTTTTCGCACATATTTACAATTCTTCCAAGTTTATTGTATTCTTCCAATCCCAAAGTGATTGCGATTTCATCCAACTTATTTTCCGGAAGAATAATTCGTAAATCATCCGTACAACCGATTACTTTAATTCCCTTATACTCCGAACCGATTTCAATACTATCATCAAGAATTCCTCTGATTTGATAGCCCCACTCCGGGTTTGCCTTGATTCGGTCAATATATTCTTCAGCCGCATTGCTGTATCCCACTAATATGATATGTTTCAAATTATAACCATTTTTTCTCATCTTTCGCAATATCATACGAAGCAGATTACGTTCAAGTACTTCTCCGAACACATCAACGACACCAAATACAAACAACATAGTACGTGAGATATTCGGCTGCTTTATCACATATAAGATAACGATTAATGCCATAACACCGATTACGTTTGCCTGTAAGATTCTCCAGGCTTCCAATCTTCTTCCCAACACTCGCTTTGGAACATATAATTTAAAAATATAATATAACAGTAAAAATCCAGGAACAATCGGCAACAGCCACTTCATATATTCCTGTAATGATAAATACCATTCATCCAACTGAAAAATTCCACTTCGGAAACGAATATACCAGGATAAGGCATAAGCAATTATAATTACAATCGCATCCAATACAACCTGAATTTGATTCAACAATCTTTGATTTTCTTTAATCATATATCTTCATCCTTTTTAGCTTTCTTTTAATATTCGGCTCAAATTTTTCTAATTACATTATCTGTTGTATCATACAACATTTTCCTATATCGGACAAGTAAAAACACCAATTTTACACATATTCCTTCATCGTTTCGTAACAATTATGTAAAATTTGTGATTTTTCTCAAATACTTTTCCTTTTTTGTGGATTCTAAAAATCAGATTTGATATAATGCAATCAGATTATGCACAAAAGTGAGGGAATTATGAAAGTTACAATAATTATTCCAAATTATAACGGGAAACACTTTATGGAACCTTGTTTGGATTCCTTAAAAACTCAAACATTTAAAGATTTCCACATTCTGGTTGTCGATAATCATTCGACCGATGGAAGTCTTGAATATATGGCTGAACACCATCCGGATATCGAAGTGATCGCGCTCAAAGAAAACTATGGTTTCAGTACTGCTGTCAATACCGGTATCCGTCATGCAAAAACTCCATATGTAATCCTTTTAAATAATGATACTACTGTCGATTCTCATTATGTTGAGGCAATGGTTCAGGCAATCGAGAAATCACCTTCCATTTTTTCTGTCAGCAGCAAGATGATTCAAATGTATCACCCGGAACTCATAGATAGCGCCGGAGATCTATATACATTACTTGGGTGGGGAGTATGCAGAGGTGCCGGCCGTTCTGTTCAGAATTATCAAACAGCAGACTCCATCTTTTCTGCCTGTGCCGGAGCTGCAATTTATCGTAAAAAAATATTTGAACAAATCGGCTATTTTGATGAATCACATTTTGCCTATCTAGAAGATATTGACGTGGGATACCGTGCAAAGATATACGGATATCAAAATACATTTTGTCCGACCGCTCTCGTCTATCATGTAGGAAGTGGAACAAGCGGTTCAAAGTACAATACGTTCAAAGTAAAATTATCTGCACGAAACAGTATCTGGTTAAACTATAAAAATATGCCGATTTTACAGCTTTTACTAAATCTCATCCCACTTTCTATCGGCTATTTTGTTAAGTATCTGTTCTTTTGCAAGATTGGTTTCGGTGAAGATTATAAATCCGGTTTAAAAGAAGGTTGGGAGAAACGTATAACATGTAAAAAAGTTCCGTTCCGTATTTCCCATATCAAGAATTATGTTAAAATCGAAGTAGAACTTATCTGTAATACTTTTTCTTATAT
Organism: Schaedlerella sp.; assembly: GCA_052272205.1. Taxonomy (GTDB): domain Bacteria; phylum Bacillota; class Clostridia; order Lachnospirales; family Lachnospiraceae; genus Schaedlerella. Next base: position 23,580 of record DAVZKO010000010.1, read on the forward strand.
TTCCGATTGGGTTCAACGTAAAATATTGAAAAAATAAAAAATCAGCACATTGACCAATTTAGTCGATGTGCTGATTTTTTATACTTTTAACTAACCATATCCCTCAAAGGTTCAATCGGTCTTTTTAATTAAATTTGCCCATATATCCCGGATATTCTGCATGTCCTGTCGCAAACACTTCTCCGTCTACCGTCATATGCACTTTATCACATCCGTACGCATCAAGAAATGTGTTACAAACACTACCAACGATATAGTACTCGGAAGAAGAACCCAATGTCTTGATATAGGTATAAAACTCTTTTGAAAAATCAAGATCAAGTGCTTTCTCACCATCTTTTTCAAACTCTTTGAAACTCAAAAGTGAAACATCTACCGGAAGTACGCCTTTTCCTACCAATGCCTTCAGCACTTCATCTGATGATAAAGATTGGATGGATACCTCTTCACTCTCAAACCCTGAAGCATCCGCATTACTACAATATACCTTTATGTTCACACCTGTCTGTGCAGTATCCTGTGTTGTATCTGTCTGTGCTTCGTCAGAGGTCTGCTGATCATCTCCCCCTAGTTTATCATCTGCTTCCTCTGTCTGCTTCGTTTCTTCCTGTTCCTCTTTCTTATTTGTATCTGTATTTTCCGTTTTTGTACTATTCGTTGAATTTGTATTATTGTCTTGTGAATTTGTATTATTTCCACATGCAGTCATCATAGCAATGATAACCAAACATACAATAATCATCTTCCCTTTTTTCATCATTTATCGCCCCTTAAATGTTTAAAATAATTTAACCGGATATACGCCTGTCTCAATCAATTCACTAATTGCACTGACTACATCTGCTTTGTCTTCTTTATATGTAACACCAAACCATTTATCCTTTGACTGCAACACACGAACAGATAACTTTTTCTCTTCCAGAAGCCCGCCGATGATTGTCGGTAATAAATACTCTGATTTCAAATCTTCTTCATTCAGATTCTCTAAGAACTCTGTGAATCCATTTTCCAAAATAGAAAAGAAATTCGGACGTAATCCCCACATATTCATTGATACCGGTGAATCGACATCAATTTTCTTTTCACCGTCATTCGTTCTTACGACTGCTTCATCTTCCACTTTTTCAATATTATGTGTTTCATTGATCTCCACCAGCATATTGGCCTCATCAACTTTGCAGACCCCTCTTGTCACCGCTCCATTGTCACTCAAAGTATTCTTTAAAACAAAACCAACCATGCAGATTTCATCCTCTGACTTTTCTTTTGTCAAATACTCAAAGGCTTCTTTGAAAGCCTGCTTTCCATAATAATCATCTGCATTGATCACCAGAAATGGTGAATCTACAACATCTTTGCAACATAAGATTGCCTGTCCTGTTCCCCATGGTTTTGTTCGGTCGGCATACGTCTTCTGATATTTTTCCGGAATATCATCCAATTCCTGATATGCATAGTCAACGTCTACAACTTTTTCAATACGGTTGCCAATTACTTCTTTGAAATCTTTCTCCAGATTCTTGCGGATTACAAATACAACTTTATCAAACCCAGCCTCCATCGCATCATAAATAGAGTAATCCATAATGATTTCTCCATTTGGTCCTACCGGCTCTAACTGTTTGATTCCGCCTCCAAATCTACTTCCGATTCCAGCCGCCATAATTACCAGTGTTGCTTTGCTCATTTGTACTTTTCCTCCCTTATTTTCCGTTTTTATTCACCTAATCCAGCTTCTACAATTGCTATCATCTCCGCCAATGCTTTCTCCTCGTCTTCCCCATCACAAACAATTGTAATTTCGTCTCCACTCTTAATACAAGCACCTAATATACTTAAGACGCTCTTTGCATTTGCTGTCAGTTCCCCGGTTCTAGTCACTTTTTCAATCGTAATTTTTGCGCCAAATTGCATTGCTGTTTTGCAAAATAAACCAGCGGGACGTAAATGCAATCCTGTAGGATTTTTTATAATTACTTTACCGCTTACCATCTTTTGCCTCCCTATTCTTCACTGCTGTTCTTTTTTGTCTCATCTGTCGTTTTATCTTCAGTTGTATCACTCGATTTATCTGTCTTATCTCCGGATGAGTCAACTTTTTCTTTTAAACTGATTTTCACAGTAGGCTGCTCAAGTAAAGTAACTCCTGTTGCAGTCTCTATTGTAACAGGGACATCATATTCCCCTTCTTCGGTATAATTTTTCAAATCTATCGAAGCAGCATTTTTAATATCCAATGTTGCCAATTCCTGTTCCAATCCGGTAAATGTGAGAACCAAATCCTTTTCAGCTTCGAACGATATCTTTAATTCATCCGATAAATTCTTTACCTGAATCGATTCAACAGGAAGTTCTATTGTTTTTGTGCCTTCTTGCTCGATTTGTACAGTTACGACTACATTATTAGCCGTCTCATCAACAAGCGATACCCCTTTCGGAAGATATGGCAGAATATCAATTGTATATTCTTTCTTTGACTTTTCCCCTGTTATATCAATTTTATCTGCCGGGATATCTATACTGTTAATTTCAGCTAAAACGTCCTCTGTGCCACATACCTGCACACTTTCCGGCTCCACCGTCATCTTTGTATAGATATATCCGTCTGCCGGATTACCGGACACTGTAAAATTCAAATCAACATTCTTTGTATTTAACATCTGAACATTGACACTAATGCCTTTATCTCCCAGATTATTGCTAAGTTTTGTCTGGTCCACAGCATTGCCATTCGAATCATAGCAGACCAGTTCCGCATCCACAACAGCCGTATCCGACATTCCAGAAATGTCTATCTTTGCAACCACTTTTTCAATACTATCGATTAATGTTTCTGAACCGCGTAATGTAACCTCTTTTGGATTTGTTGTCATCTCCCCAACTACATATCCGTCTCTTGGTGTTCCGGTCGTACTAACCGATATCGGGAATTTCTTACCTGTAACATCCTGAATATTCACTTCGATATTTCTCGGATTCGTATCAATAGATTGTACATTCGCTTCATATCCTTTCACCGTTGCTGTAATCGGAACCATGTAGGTATTCACGTCCATCTGGCTCAAGTCCGCGGTTGCCGAAATCGACTCACTCGTAATCTTTGAAATAACAGAACGTTTTGCATAAACCGTTACATTTACCTTCTGAATATCATCGACAATCTGATAAACTTTTCCTTTATTCGTTACGACATCATCATTCACCACGGTAATAGGAATATCTCTGTAAACAGCACTTACAACCGGATCATCCACATTTACTACAATTACCCAAAGTAGCATTGCAAACAGAAACGCCATAATCTTCAAGCTCATATTTTGTGTAAATCTATGCTCTTTCATCTTTACGCCGTCCTTTCCGTATAGCAAACTTCTTTGACTCTGCATTTCTATACTGGATCTGACCTAAACGTGACTCCAAATAATCCGGAGTCACCCCACGTACCAGTTGTCCTCCCATTGCAACCGATACCTGCCCTGTTTCTTCCGATACAACAATCACAAGTGCATCACTTACTTCGCTCATTCCGAGTGCGGCACGATGTCGTGTTCCAAAATCTTTACTGATTTGCATATTGTCGGAAAGCGGCAGATAACAAGTTGCAGATGTAATCCGGTTGCCTCTGACAATCACGGCTCCATCATGAAGCGGAGTATTGTGCTCGAAAATATTGATCAGCACCTGAGAAGATATCTTACAATCAAGTTCAATTCCCGTTTTCTCATACTCTGTCAAATGAATTGCCTGTTCAACAACAATTAAAGCTCCTGTTTTTACGCGTCCCATATCAAAACAGGCTTTCACAATTCCCTTTACTGTCTCATCTGAAAATCTTTGGTTTTCTTTGTTCTTATCAAACAATGTAATATTACTCAGCAGATTCTTTTCGCCTAATTTTTCCAATGCGCGACGCAGTTCCGGCTGAAACACCACTACTGCTGCAATCGCCAATACATTTATTGATTCCTTCGCAAGGAATAAAATCGTATGCATCTGAAAAATTGCTGCAAACAATATAAAAAATCCCAGCATAAGCATTCCACGAAGAAGCATCCATGCTTTTGTGTTCTTAATCCATAACATAATCTCGTATACGACTACTGCTATGATCAGAATCTCTACAATATCTGTGATGCCAACGGAAGGGAAATAAGATCCATGTATATATTTATCAAAAAATAGTGTTACCCATCGCTGCACATCATCACCTCCCAGGATTATCTTTGTTTCCGATTATTTTTTTGCAGATTCATCAATTCCAAGCTCTTTATTCAAACTTCTCGTCAAAAGTAAGTCTTCTGCCTGTTCATTTCTTCCATACTGCTTTGGCAGGACTGCTTTCTTTATATCTTCCTGCTGCTCTATAGGACTCAACACCTCTGTTTTCTTTTCTTCCATCTGATTTGTAATCTGTTTCACGCTCTTCTCCGGTGCAGTAACCGCAACTTTCGGAACCGCTTTCACATAATAATGGTACTCATCATCTTCGAATTCCAGATATTCTGTTCTGCTATAATCCACTGACAAGAACAGGATTTCAAATACCAGACCTACTATAATTGCAAGTACACCATCAACAAATGCCGGAACATATGCAATATGGATATTGAACACAACGTTACCAATCACACAAAATACCACTACTGCAAGTGCACCACTTACTGATGCGATTTTCCATGCATGATTTGCCGAACGAGTACGGATTCCATATACCAGAAGTCCGCATACAATTACAATCGCAAGCATTAATAACATCTCTTTATTCGTGAGTATCTGTCCCGCAAATTTCGTCATTGTATCAATCAGCTTACTTGCACTTCCGCCTTTGAAAGAAGTAGAATTTGCTTTCACAATATGTACCATATAATAAGTAAATGTGCCACAAACTGCAGAAATCAAACATACCGGCGTTCCCAAAAGACCAATTCCGATTAGTACAACAAACGGAACCTTACAAGCAAATCCAACTGCTGTTAATAAAATGAGCCATGCTTTATCCGGTACAAAACGCAAATAGAATATGTACATTAACAGGAAAAACATACCTGTCACAGCCATAACTCCCAAAGATACTGCATACATATGCGCCAATATAAGCAATGTAGCCGCAAGAACCATCACGCCCAACGGCAAAAAGGCACATATTACCGCTAATCCAATCGTGCAGACTGAAGAAGCGGCTGCTTTTAAAAATCCTATATTGGAATTAATCAATCCGAATACTGCTATGCCAAGGATAAATTGTAATACTCTTGTAATATAAAATGCATATTTCGCATATAACTTTTGAAACTGTTCTCTCCATACTAGAATTGTACTCATGACTTCTGCTCCTTTTTCCCATACTTGCCCAGTCGGGACAAATCTCTATAATATCTCTTTACACGCTGTTTTGCGCGATTATGCTTTGTTTTATAATAGCTACTTGCACATACTCCGTAAATTACCAGCACAATAATATACCCAATAATAACAAGTCCGATCAACATAAGCAGCTTCGTCGTAGTAAGATTTTCAAACAGTACATCCATCCCTGATATTGCCATAAGTCCTATTACAATTGCATATCCAACGGTTACCCACAAAATCGTAATCCATGTGTTCAAACTAATATAATCTTTTTTATAGTAACTGCTGATTTTTTGGTCTTGCTTCGCATTTGTCTTTTCATACGATGCTATACGAACCATTAATCGTATTCTTTTTTTATCCAGCATTATTAAACCTCCGACATTAAACTATACCAAAACATTATTTTAAGTATAGCATATACTCAGAGTCCTTGTCCAATGCTTATCGTTAAAAAGTATACTTTTTGAACGCCTGCCTTTTTCAAAACAGCCGACACCCTGTCCATCGTACTTCCGGTTGTGTAGATATCGTCAATCAACAACACATTCTTCGGAGCCTTCCAATTCTTTTTTACGCCAAATGCACCTTTTAAATTCTGATTACGTTCTATCGGATTCAATATTTTTTGAGGTCTTGTCCTCCGAATGCGAAAAACAGCATTTTCATTGATTGGGATTTTCACGGAAGATGCAATTTCTCTCGCAAGAAGTGCCGCCTGGTTAAATCCTCGTTTTCGCATTTTGGATCTGTGCAAAGGAATCGGTATAATCTCTTCAATTTCATTTTTCCTTATCCATGCTCCATATTCATTTACGATTTCTTCTGCAAATATTTTCGCATAATATCTTTTATTGTGGAACTTCAAACGATAAATTCCATTTGAAACAGGACTTTTTTGCACCCAAAGTCCTCTTCCCTGTTCAAACAAATGCTTATGCTTCATACAATCCCGGCAATACTCCTGTTCCATAGTTTCAACAGGCTTTCCACATTTCATACATTTCGGTTCTTTGATAACTTGAATTTTTACTCTGCAAGAACTGCAGATTTTTTGATTTGTAATCTTTCCACAGAATGGACATCTCGGCGGATAGATAATATCCAGGAACTTTAAAATTCCCGGATACGCTCCGCCAGACTGGTATAGCGACTTTGCTCGCTTTTGTTTTGTATCATATCTTGAAATACGCTCTCACTCCCAACTATTGTCAAACATTTCTTTGCTCTTGTCACTGCGGTATATAGAAGATTGCGATTATATAACAACCGTGGTCCTTGAAGCAAAGGAATAATCACTGCCGGATACTCGCTTCCCTGAGATTTATGTACAGTAATCGCATACGCAAGTTCCAATTCTTCCGTCAATTCAAATGGATATGTTACTTTACGCTGTTCATCGTATTCCACTTCCAATGTACGGTCAAATGTGTTTATCTCTGTTATGATTCCCATATCTCCATTAAAAATACCTTGTCCTTTATCAACCGGGATGCCATACTTTGTTCGCACTTCCCATTCCAATTGATAGTTGTTTTTTACCTGCATCACTTTGTCGCCTACGCGAAAAATGCGGCCATTGATTTCTTCCTCCGGTTTTCCGGGCTCTGATGGATTTAAATATTTTTGTAAAATAGTATTTAGCCGTTCTACACCAAGCAAACCCTTTCTGGTCGGTGTCATCACTTGTATATCATTCTGTGATGCATTCACGTATTTAGGTAGCTTTTTCTGTATCAATGTTAATACAACCCGAATAATCGTATCCGCGTCCTGTCGTTTTAGGAAAAAGAAATCCCGACTTTTGTTATCCAGAACAACCGGCTGTCCGGCATTGATTTTGTGTGCATTCACTACAATGTCGCTTTCACCTGCCTGGCGGAAAATCCTCGTCAACGTCACAACATGAAATCGTTGTGATGCGATAATATCTTTCAATACGCTTCCGGCTCCGACAGATGGAAGCTGATTCACATCCCCAACCAATACCAGTCTGGTCCCAACAACAATCGCAGAAAGCAGAGCATTCATCAATGACAAGTCTACCATTGACATCTCATCAATGATAATCACATCAGCCTCCAACGGATTTTCCCGGTTTCTCATAAATCCGTTTATATTGCCCTCTTCCTCCGGATTGCCACTCACTTCTAACAGTCTGTGAATCGTCTGTGCTTCATATCCGGTTGCTTCTGTCATACGCTTTGCCGCTCGTCCCGTCGGTGCAGCAAGCAATATCTGCATTCCTTCACTCTCAAAAAATTGAATCATGGTATTGATTGTCGTTGTTTTTCCCGTTCCAGGTCCTCCGGTTAAAACAAGTAATCCATGCTTGATAGATTCGATTACCGCCTGATGCTGCATCACATCTAACACAAGATTCTCTCTGTCTTCTACTTTTTTTAAACGTTTTTCAATCATTGCCTCCGGCATTGGACAGTCGATTGCCAAATCATTTAACATTCTTGCAACATTCAATTCCAGATAATAGTAATGTGCAGGATACACCCTGATCTCACCATCTTTTTCCTTCATCACTGTTTTGTGATCTATGCACAAATCCATGATATACTTTTCAGCACTTTCGATTTCAATGCCAAGAATGTGGGAAGCATTTCGAACAAGAATATCTTTTGGCAAATAAATATGTCCCTCTGCCGTTGCCTGCTGCAAAACATAAAAAAGTCCACTTCGAATTCGAAAATCCGAATCCACAGAGATTCCAACTCTCGCAGCAATCTCATCTGCTGTTTTAAACCCGACACCTTCAATATTATCCGCTAACTGATATGGATTTTCTTCCAGCACCTGATATAGTTTTGTTCCATAAAACTTAAAAATTTTCACTGCAAGAGTAGTTGAAATCCCATACTTTTGCAAATAAATCATTGCCTTTCGCATGTCCTTTTTTTCTTCTACCTGAATTGTGATTTCACGTGCTTTGCGTTCACTGATCCCTTTAATCTCTGCCAGTCGCTCCGGTTCTTCTTCAATGATTCGAAAAGTATCTTCTTTGAATCTGCGGACGATACGTCCCGCCAGCGCCACACCAAGACCTTTAATCGCCCCGGAGCCAAGATATCTTTCTATCGACATCAAATCCTCTGGTTCCTTCACTTTACAGCTACTCACCTTTAATTGCATGCCATATACATTATGTGTAACAAACTCGCCTTCAACCTCCAGCAATTCGCCTTCATTAATAAAATTAAAGTTGCCGACACAAGTCACTTCTCCATCCGTCCCTTCCAGATTAAATACCGTATATCCATTTTCTTCATTACGAAACACAATATGTTCTACATAGCCGGTTACTTTTTCCATCTCTTTTGCTGCTCTCTTCTCTCTTGTTATAATTCTCTGCTTCCACTCATATATTCCGCATACTGCCCCGTTCCAATCGCAACTACTTTCAGCGGGTCTTCTGCCGTCATCGTATGAATACCTGTTTTTTCCTCTATCAGTTCTTCCAGTCCTCTCAGCATAGAGCCGCCTCCGGTAAGCAATATACCTCTGTCCAGAACATCTGCCGACAATTCCGGTGGAGTTTGTTCCAACACTGAGACAACTGCTTCTACAATCTGACTGCTAGTTTCTTTTAATGCTTCTTCTGTCTCTGAAGATGTAACAACTACTGTCTTCGGAAGTCCCGTCACCAGATTGCGTCCTTTCACTTCCAAATTCTCAACTTCTGCTAACGGATATGTTGTTCCGATTTTAATTTTAATCTCTTCTGCCGTACGATCCCCGATCAACAGATTGTGTTTTTTTCTCATATAGCGTACAATTGCCTCGTCAAAATCATCTCCGGCAACCTTTATAGAAGTATTTACAACCGTTCCTCCGAGTGAAATCACTGCGACATCAGTCGTTCCTCCACCGACATCCACAATCATATTTCCACATGCCTTTGAAATGTCAATTCCTGCCCCGATTGCTGCCGCTACCGGTTCTTCAATCAAATGAACTTCTCGTGCTCCTGCCGCAAATGTTGCTTCCTCTACCGCCTTTTTCTCTACCTCTGTAACACCACTTGGTACACAAATACTAATCCGCGGTTTTTTAAAAGTTCTTCTTCCCAACGCTTTTAATATGAAATATTTTATCATCTTTTCTGTCACGGTATAATCTGAAATCACTCCATGACGAAGCGGACGAACTGCTATAATATTCCCCGGTGTACGGCCAAGCATCAGTCTCGCCTCTTCTCCGATTGCTTTCACTTCATTCGTATCTCTATCATATGCCACAACAGAAGGTTCTTTTAATACAACACCTTTTCCTTTGACATAGACCAGCACACTTGCTGTTCCTAAATCTATTCCAATATCTACAGCCATATAGCGACTCCCTTCCAACCCTTTTTATACTTATACTCTTTTCCTTTGTATCCAGCTTTCTATGATAACGCAATTAGCAGTGGAAAAATCGTCCTTCCCTTTCTTATCTTACGGAATTGCCCATTTATCCACTGCATTTGTATTTTTCATCTTTTATCGTTTCAGTTGTATCAATTAGTATAATCGACTTTTCCAAGATTGAAAAGACCTTTTCTTATTTTTTCTTAAGTATTGCATCAATATATTTTCCGGTATAAGAGTTCTCATTCTGTGCAATCTCTTCCGGAGTACCACAGGCAACCACTGTACCGCCCTTATCTCCGCCCTCCGGACCGATATCGATAATATAGTCTGCTGTTTTGATCACATCCAGATTGTGTTCAATCACGATGACCGTATTACCATCTTCTGTCAATCTTCGCAATATCTCGGTCAGTTTATGAACATCCGCAAAATGAAGTCCGGTTGTCGGTTCATCCAAAATATATACCGTTTTTCCTGTTCCTCTCTTACTCAACTCCGTAGCAAGCTTGATTCTCTGTGCTTCACCTCCGGATAGTTCAGTAGAAGGTTGTCCGAGTCTGATATAAGAAAGTCCTACATCATTCAACGTTTCCATCTTTCTACGGATACTTGGAACATTCTCGAAAAACTTCACCGCTTCTTCCACTGTCATATTCAATACATCATAGATACTTTTTCCTTTGTATTTTACATCCAGCGTTTCTCTGTTATAGCGTTTTCCGCCACACACTTCACATGGCACATACACATCCGGAAGAAAATGCATCTCAATCTTTAATATTCCATCCCCGGAGCACGCTTCACATCGTCCACCTTTTACATTGAAGCTGAATCGACCCTTTTTGTAGCCTCTCGCCTTTGCATCCGGTGTAGCGGCAAACAGATCGCGGATCAAATCAAATACACCGGTATATGTTGCCGGATTGGAACGCGGTGTTCTTCCTATTGGTGACTGATCAATATCAATTACTTTATCTACCTGCTCTAAGCCTTCTATCCGTTTATGTTTTCCCGGAATCGTTCTTGCCCGATTTAATTCTTTTGCAAGTTTTTTATATAGAATTTCATTTACAAGAGAACTTTTGCCGGAACCTGAGACTCCGGTGACACATGTCATCACCCCAAGTGGAAATGTAACATCAATATTCTTTAAGTTGTTTTCCTGTGCTCCGACTACTTTTATAAATCCCGTTGGTTTTCTTCGTTCCTCCGGAACCGGAATCTTCTTTCTTCCGCTCAGATAGTCTCCCGTGATTGAATTCTTGCACTTCATCAGTTCTTTTGCGGTTCCTACTGCAACAACCTGACCCCCATGTTCTCCTGCTCCCGGTCCGATATCCACGATACAATCCGCTGCCAGCATCGTATCTTCATCATGCTCTACCACAATAAGCGAATTTCCAAGATCACGCAAACGTTTTAAAGTCGCCAACAATTTATCATTGTCTCGCTGATGCAGTCCGATACTCGGCTCGTCCAGAATATAAGCAACGCCTACCAATCCAGATCCAATCTGCGTAGCTAAACGAATACGCTGCGCCTCTCCGCCCGAAAGCGTTCCGGTTGCTCTTGCAAGAGTCAGATATTCCAATCCAACATCCATCAAAAACTGTATTCGTGCCTTGATTTCCTTTAGAATCTGATCTCCAATCAAGTGTTGTGTCTGCGTTAACTCAAGACTGTTCAAAAACTTATGCAAATGATCAATCGACAATGCTGTCACTTCTGCAATATTTTTATCTCCGACTGTAACAGCCAGAGCACTCTGCTTCAAGCGCTGCCCTTTACATTCTGAACAAGGAGTAATATTCATAAATGTTTCATATTCTGCCTTGCTGCTCTCAGAGTGTGTTTCTCGATATCTTCTCTCTACGCTTTTTATCAGGCCTTCAAATGCAACATCATAGATTCCCTCTCCACGTTGCCCTTTGTAGTATACTTTCACTGTTTTTCCATTCGTACCATAAATTAGAATATCATGAATCTTTTTCGGATATTTGTCGAATGGTGTGTCCAAATCAAAACCATATTCTTTACACAATGCGACAAGAATTGCATTTGTGAAACTCCCTTTATCTGCACAAGACTGCCAACCCAATACTGCGATTGCACCTTCGTTGATACTCAAAGAAGGATCTGGAATCATCAGTTCTTCCGAAAATTCCATCTTATATCCAAGGCCGAAACAAGACGGACACGCACCGAACGGATTATTAAACGAAAAACTTCTCGGTTCAATCTCCTCGATACTCACTCCACAATCCGGACACGAAAAACTCTGGCTGAAATTCATCGTTTCCCCATCAATCACATCTACAACCAACAATCCCTCCGCCAGATTTAACACACTTTCAATCGAGTCTGTCAGGCGTTTCTCGATTCCCGGCTTCACAACCAGTCTGTCTACAATAATCTCAATATTATGCTTTATATTCTTGTCCAGAGAAATATCTTCCGACAGCTCATACATATTACCATCTACTCGTACACGCACATATCCACTTTTTTTGGCACGTTCAAACAGCTTAGCATGTGTTCCTTTGCGTCCTCTGACAACCGGCGCCAACAATTGAATCTTCGTCTTCTCCGGCAATGCCATAATCTGGTCTGCCATTTCATCTACCGATTGTTTCTTAATTGCCTTTCCACATTTTGGACAATGCGGAATTCCGATTCTTGCATATAACAGTCGAAAATAGTCGTAAATTTCTGTTACAGTTCCAACTGTAGAACGCGGATTATGATTCGTTGATTTCTGGTCAATTGAAATGGCCGGTGATAATCCTTCGATGCTTTCTACATTTGGTTTTTCCATCTGACCTAAGAATTGGCGCGCATAGGATGATAAGGATTCCATATACCTACGCTGTCCCTCTGCATAAATGGTATCAAATGCAAGGGATGATTTCCCCGAACCACTTAAACCGGTCAATACAACCAGTTCATTTCTCGGAATATCTACATCAATGTTTTTTAAATTATTTTCATTCGCGCCACGAATCCTAATATATTGTCTGGCGTCCATCTTTTTTCCCATGTTCTGTCTCCTGTATCTAATCATCAAATTCATTCAATGCTTTTTTCAATTCAATTAGTCTATCTCGCAACTCTGCCGCCAACTCAAAGTTCAGTTCTGCTGCGGCTTTCTTCATCTTCTTTGTGATACTTCCGACTAATTTTTCCAATTCATCCTTACTCATGGATTCCGCATCTTTCTCAAGCTGCAATTCCGATGTATCTACTTTCTTAGAAATGCTGATCAAGTCACGCACAGCTTTCTTGATCGTCTGTGGTGTGATTCCATGCTCCTCGTTATATCGCATCTGAATCTCGCGTCGTCTCTGCGTCTCATCAATTGCCATCTGCATAGAATCTGTTATCGTATCCGCATACATAATAACATGCCCTTCCGCATTTCTCGCCGCACGTCCGATTGTCTGAATCAATGAGGTCTCAGATCTTAAGAACCCTTCTTTATCTGCATCCAAAATTGCAACAAGCGTAATCTCCGGAATATCCAGACCTTCTCGCAAAAGATTGATTCCAACCAACACATCAAATACATCCATACGCATATCACGGATGATTTCCGTTCGTTCCAGCGTATCGATGTCCGAATGTAGATATTTCACACGGATTCCGACTTCTCTTAAATAATCCGTCAAATCTTCTGCCATTCGCTTCGTCAATGTCGTAACCAGGATCTTGTTCTTCTTTGCGATTTCCTTATGAATCTCTCCTAACAGGTCATCAATCTGCCCTTCTACAGGACGCACCTCGACTTCCGGATCCAGCAAGCCGGTCGGTCGAATCACTTGCTGTGCCCGTAACAGCTCATGCTCTTCTTCATATACTCCCGGAGTCGCTGAAACAAACAATACCTGATTGATCTTGCTCTCAAATTCTTCAAAATTCAATGGTCTGTTGTCCTTCGCCGAAGGCAGACGGAATCCGTAATCAACCAAAGTTGTCTTTCTGGATTGATCCCCATGATACATTCCCGCAATCTGCGGAACCGTCTTATGCGACTCATCAATCATCATAATAAAATCATCTGGGAAATAATCAATCAACGTATACGGAGCCTGCCCTGGTTCTAATCCCGCCAAATGTCTTGAATAATTCTCAATACCGGAACAAAATCCAGTCTCTTTTAACATCTCAATATCGAAATTTGTTCGCTCAGCAATACGCTGTGCCTCCAGTAACTTGTCCTGACGCTTAAACTCCTTCACACGCTCTTCCAGTTCCTCTTCAATCGCACCAACAGCACGCTTGATATTCTCTCTATCTACGACATAATGTGATGCTGGAAAGATTGCTGCATGTTTTAATTCTCCCTTAATTTCTCCGGTTAATACATCTATCTCAACAATCCGGTCAATTTCATCTCCGAAAAACTCTACTCGGATTGCTGTCTCCTCTGCATTTGCCGGAATCACCTCGACAACATCACCTCTCACACGAAATGTACCTCGATGAAAATCCATATCGTTGCGGTTATATTGAATCTCGATCAATTTGGCAATCAGCTCATCTCTGTCCTTCTCCATTCCCGGACGCAGTGAAATCACCATATTCTGATAATCCAACGGACTACCCAGGCCATAGATGCAGGAAACGCTTGCTACGATAATAACATCTCTGCGCTCTGTCAATGCCATTGTTGCAGATAGACGTAACTTATCAATCTCGTCATTGATGGCAGAGTCTTTGGCAATGTAAGTGTCTGAGGATGGGACGTAGGCTTCCGGTTGGTAGTAGTCGTAGTAGGATACAAAATACTCTACTGCGTTGTCAGGGAACATCTCCTTGAATTCCCCGTATAACTGAGCCGCAAGCGTTTTATTATGGGCAATAACCAGCGTCGGCTTCTGCAATTCCTGAATCACATTTGCCATCGTAAAAGTTTTTCCGGAACCCGTAACCCCTAGTAAAGTCTGGCATTGATTGCCTTCCTTGAATCCTTTCACAAGCTCTGCAATTGCCTGTGGCTGGTCTCCTGTGGGCTTATATGGGGCTTTTAATTTGAACTCATTCATGGTAAATTCCTCCATTTGTGACTTTTACTATGACCAATATCAGCCAAAAATTCGTATCCGGATTCGTAACGAAAAGCTCATTTTTGTGGTGAATAGATGTGTTTCTCACCTCGTTACGAATAAAAGTCACAAAACTAATATTTGCGGATAAAACAGCACTCGGAAATACCTGAAAATACTAACCTCCGGTCCTGTCATATTTTTACTGTTTGTTCTTGTAACA
>DAVZKO010000011.1:0-38075 GCA_052272205.1 Schaedlerella sp.
GAGAGGGCACATGTAAACCCCATCCGAAGCAAGACCGGATAAAAGCAATGTGGCTGCCCGTCACGCTTTAGGTAGGTCGCTCGAGCCTGATGGTGACATCAGGCCTAGATAGATGATTGTTCAACGACATAACCCGGCTCATCGTTTTGCTTAACACGTTTATAAAGAAACAACATAAGGAGAAGTCAAGATGGGAATGAGAATTAATGCGGAACTTCCTTTACCTGCTGATTTAAAGGCAGAATACCCGCTTTCAGACAAGATTATCAAGATTAAAGAAGAACGAGATGCAGAGATTCGCGATATATTTACCGGAAAGTCTGACAAATTTATTGTAATCGTAGGTCCTTGTTCTGCGGACAATGAAGATGCAGTGTGCGATTATGTGAATCGCCTTACAAGAGTGAATGAGAAGGTCTCGGACCGTCTTATGCTCATTCCTAGAATCTATACAAATAAACCAAGAACAACAGGAGAAGGCTATAAGGGAATGCTTCATCAGCCGGATCCAGACAAGGCACCGGATTTACTGGCCGGAATTATAGCAATTCGTAAGATGCACATTCGTGCGATAGAAGAGACAGGACTGACAGCAGCAGATGAGATGCTTTATCCTGAGAACAGAAGCTATCTGGATGATATTTTATCTTATGAGGCAATCGGAGCACGTTCGGTAGAGAACCAGCAGCATCGCCTGACAGCAAGCGGTATGAATATCCCGATCGGTATGAAGAATCCGACTAGCGGAGACTTTCTGGTTATGCTTAATTCCGTGATTGCAGCACAGCATTCGCACTCCTTTATTTATCGTGGAATGGACGTTACAACGGATGGTAATGATCTGGCACACGTGATTCTGCGTGGCGGTGTGGATAAGTATGGTACATGCAATCCAAACTACCATTACGAGGATTTGGTACGTTTGCTTGCATTATATCAGAAGATGGAATTAAAGAATCCGGCAGCAATCATTGATGCGAACCATTCGAATTCCAATAAGAAGTTCAAAGAGCAGATCCGCATTACAAGCGAAGTGCTTCACAGTAGAAATTATAATCCGGAATTGAAGAAACTCATCAAAGGTGTGATGATTGAAAGTTATCTGGAAGAAGGCAATCAGAAGATTGGAGCGGATATGGTATACGGCAAATCTATTACAGACCCATGTCTGGGATGGGAAGATACAGAACGTCTGATTTATGAGATTGCGGAGAAATGTTAGGATAGTAAAGAAGATTTGTACAAATAAAACAGAAGGACTTGTCACTGATGTGGCAGGTCCTTTTAAAATAGCGGGAACATATAGAATATGAAAAACGACAAGTACAGATGCGTACTTGCCGTTTTTGGCTGTTAAGCATGTAACAAAAAAATCCAGGGAACTTTCTAG
Organism: Schaedlerella sp.; assembly: GCA_052272205.1. Classification (GTDB taxonomy): domain Bacteria; phylum Bacillota; class Clostridia; order Lachnospirales; family Lachnospiraceae; genus Schaedlerella. Next base: position 1,391 of record DAVZKO010000011.1, read on the forward strand.
TGATTGCGGTGATATTTCTCTTCGCAGTATTTACAACGGTAAACCTGATTCTCCTCATCGGTAAGAACAAAGATGTGATCCAGTCCCTGCTCGATAGAAGTGATACAACGAGGATTCTTACAACGAATTACGTTTTTGATCTCTTTCGGTAATTTGAGAAGTTTCTTCTCGACGATTTCTTCGTTCTGGATGATATTGATCGTAATGTTATGATCGATAAATCCTAAAATATCAAGATCGATGAAATCGATTGGGCATTCGATTTTCATGATATCTTTTCTGCCCATCTTGCTGCTTTTTGCATTTTTGATGATTGCAACACAGCAATCCAGTTTATCAAGGTGAAGATATTTGTAAATTTCCATACTTTTTCCAGCTTCGATATGGTCCAGTACAAATCCCTCTGAGATTTTTCCAACTGATAATGTATTTTGCATAATAATCTAATTCCTTTCCGAAACTCTTAATCTACATGGATATCCAACAATGTGAGGATCAATGCCATACGAACATATACACCATACTGTACCTGACGGAAATATGCTGCACGCGGATCATCATCTACTTCAACAGCAATTTCGTTGACACGTGGAAGCGGATGCAGGATGTACATATCTTCCGGAGCAAGTTCCATTTTCTTCTTATCCAGAATATAGAAGTCTTTCATACGGACATAATCTTCTTCGTTGAAGAAACGTTCTTTCTGTACACGAGTCATGTATAAGATGTCAAGTTCAGGAAGTCCTTCTTCCAGACGGACAACTTCTTTGTATGGAATATTCAGTTTGTCCAGTACATCATGACGAACATAATCAGGAAGTCTTAATTCTTCCGGTGAAATGAGTACGAATTTGATTCCAGGGTAGCGAACCAGTGCGTGGATCAAAGAATGTACGGTACGACCGAATTTTAAGTCTCCGCAAAGACCGATTGTCATGTTGTCCAGACGACCTTTTACGTTGCGGATTGTCAAAAGGTCAGTCAGTGTCTGTGTCGGATGCTCATGTCCGCCGTCTCCTGCGTTGATTACAGGGATTGTAGAACGCTGGCATGCAACCATTGGAGCACCTTCTTTTGGATGACGCATTGCACAGATATCTGCATAGCAGGAAATTGTGCGGATTGTGTCGGATACGCTCTCACCTTTGGCAGCAGAGCTTGAATTAGCAGAAGAGAATCCCATAACGCTTCCGCCAAGGTTCAGCATTGCAGCTTCATGGCTCAAACGTGTACGTGTACTTGGCTCGTAGAACAGAGTCGCAAGTTTTTTACCGTCACAAGCGTGTGCGTATTTTTTCGGGTTTTTCTCGATGTCTTGTGCGAGATCAAGAAGTTTGTCAAGTTCTTCAACAGAAAAGTCTAAAGGACTCATCAAATGTCTCATATTTATACCTCCTAGTATGTTCAATGACATAATTTCTTATTTATATTGAAGCAAAACGTCAACAGGCTTACGTTTTGGGGCTTCCGGGTCAATATCAGGATAGCCGATCGCAATCAAAGCTGCAAGTTCCTGATCTTCTGGAAGTTCGATCAATTCAGCGATTGCCTCATCGTCAAACACTCCCATGATAACAGTTCCTAATCCCTGTTCTTTGGCTGCAAGACAGAAAGTCTGGCAGGCAACTCCGGCATCAAACATCTGCCAGCGGTCTCCCTTTTGGGTTGTGTAGGAACCATCTCGTTCAAATCCACAACGACCTTTTATGTAGCTTACTGCAATCAACATCGGTATCTGACGTATAATCTTTGCATTATAATCAGGCACACACTTCTCAGCGATTGTGCTTATAATGGCTGGATCTTCAATTGCAGTATAACGGGTAATCTGAGTATTTTTCCAAGAAGGGGAAAAAGATGCTGTAGAAACAATAGAATCAATAATAGAATGGTCAATCGCGTCTGGCTTGTATTTTCGAATACTTCTTCTGCTTTTGATACATTCATTCACATTCATAGTGCTACCTCCTATCAAATATTCTAACTAATAATATAACACATTCCGCCTATTTTCAACATCTTTTTTCATCCTTTTTTCAATCCTTTTTTTCTACTCTATTTTCGACCTTTTTTCTCAGCACGCTTTTTATCAGGTACAAACGTAGATTTTGCAAAGAAAATATGATATTATGTCAAGTAATGCATCGGAAAGATGGGAAGGAGAGAAACTATGGCAACACTGGAAGAATTAAGAGTACAGTTAGATGGAATAGATAATGAGATCGCCAGACTTTTTGAAGAACGCATGCAAGTGTGTGCAGAAGTTGGCGAATATAAGATCCAGAATGGAAAGAAAGTTCTGGACAGACAAAGAGAGAATAATAAACTCGCAGATGTAGCATCCAAGGTAAGTGGAGAATTCAATAAGAAGGGAATCCAGGAATTATACACGCAGTTGATGTCAATGAGCCGCAAGCTGCAATATCAGAAACTGGTGGAGGCAGGAGCACTCGGCAGACTACCGTTTATTCAGATTAAGTCTTTGGAGAAAGAGAAGGCGAGAGTCGTATTCCAAGGAGTGGAAGGCGCCTACGGACAAGCTGCAATGATCAACTATTTCGGAGAAAACTGCAACAGCTTTCATGTTCGTACATTCCGGGACGCGATGGAAGCAATTGAGGAAGGGTCTGCGGATTATGCAGTACTTCCGATAGAAAATTCATCCGCAGGGGCGGTAAATGAGATGTATGACCTGCTCGGAGAATTTGAGAATTACATTGTGGCAGAGACGATCATCCCGATCACGCATACGCTGGCAGGAATTCCGGGAACAAAATTAGATGAAGTGAAACGTGTGTATTCCAAAGCGGAAGCGTTGATGCAGACAACACATTTCCTTGATGAGCATGCGGACTGGCAGCGAATCAGTGTGGTGAATACGGCAGTGGCAGCAAAGAAAGTAGCAACAGAGCAGCAGAAAGAGCAGGTTGCAGTGTGCAGTGCTTATGCGGCAAAGCTGCAGGGATTGGAAGTGTTGGTAGATAACATCAATGATGAGCCGAATAACTCGACCCGTTTTGTGATCGTCACGAATCAGAAGGTATACTTAAAGGATGCGAATAAAATCAGTATCAGTTTTGAATTGCCTCATGAAAGTGGTTCACTGTATCGCATTTTGTCACATTTTATTTATAATGATTTGAATATGACAAAGATTGAATCCCGTCCGATTGAAGGAAGAAACTGGGAATATCGATTCTTCCTGGACTTTGAGGGCAACATGGAACAGCCGGCAGTGAAGAATGCACTTCGCGGACTTCGGGAAGAAACGAGAAATTTAAGAATTTTAGGGAATTATTAAGAAAGAAGGAATTACCATGCATACAAATGAATTGATGCTGTACAAAAATATGGAGTACGGAGAGATTCTCCAGGATATGACATTTTTGATGGAGAACTATGACAATGAATACTATAACAAAGAGGACTTGAGAAGCTTGTTGTTCGAATGCATCAATGAACTGTTGGAGATTTCGGTAAGTCATGGATTTGAGGGCAACCTGTGGCATACATATCTTACCTTTCTTCTTGCAAGCGATGAGAATGCATACAGTACTTCCTGCGAGATTGTAGGACCGGTAGAGGGAAGTATCAATGAGATTGCAATCCATGATTTTAAAGTATTTAAAGAACTGTTTGATTATGATTTTAGACCACTTATGGATGTGTTAGATGCACAGAGTTTTGCTATTTTATTAAATTATAAAAATGTAAATGAAGGAAGCAAGGTGTTCAATAAACGTGTCCGTGACAGAATCTGTGATCTGAGTAAAGATCTGGGAAGCGCGGATTCTGTAGAGGCATTCAAAGACCGCCTGACACAGTTCTACAAAGAGTTTGGAGTAGGAAAACTGGGATTACACAAAGCTTTCCGTATTGAGCATCAGGAGGGCGAAATCGCAGAGATTGTTCCGATTACGAATATCGCACATGTACATCTGGATGATCTGGTCGGATATGAGATTGCGAAAAAGAAACTGATTGACAATACCAAAGCGTTTGTAGAGGGCAAACAGGCAAATAACTGTCTCTTATACGGGGATGCCGGAACCGGTAAATCTTCATCGATCAAAGCAATCTTGAATCAGTATTATGATCAGGGGCTGCGTATGATTGAAGTGTACAAGCATCAGTTCCAGGATTTGAATGATGTCATTGCACAGATTAAGAATCGTAATTACAAATTCATTATCTACATGGATGATCTTTCATTTGAAGAATTTGAGATTGAGTACAAGTACTTAAAAGCAGTCATTGAAGGTGGATTAGAGAAGAAACCAAACAATGTGTTGATCTATGCAACATCGAACCGTCGTCATTTGATTCGTGAGACATTCAAAGACAAACAGGATCGCGATGAAGATATGCATACAAACGATACGGTTCAGGAAAAATTGTCTCTGGTAGCAAGATTTGGTGTGACAATTTATTACGGAGCTCCGACCAAGAAAGAATTCCAGCAGATTGTCAAAGAACTGGCAAAATCAAACGGAATCCAGATGCCGGAAGAAGAATTACTGCTTGAAGCAAATAAATGGGAACTTGCTCATGGCGGATTATCAGGAAGAACTGCACAGCAGTTTATCGATTATCTGTTAGGTCAGGATGCATAAAGTTAAGATTGGGATAGGAGAAGCAGGGGGTATCTTAAATCATAACAAAGGAAGATAATATGAAAAAAAATAGAAAGACAGGACTGTATTGTTTTGTGAGTGTGTTACTTAGCATGGTACTTTTGACAGGATGTATCGGGAAGATGACACCGAAAAAACTGATGATGTCGGTGATAAAGAACATGACCGATGTGACTTCATTTTCCAATTCGCTTACGATGGATATTAAGATGGAAAATCTTGTCAAAGTGACAGAAGTGTCGATGGACATTGAGATGGAGAATACACTCAATCCGCAGTCGGGACATGCCAAGGGAACCGCAGCCATCAATATACAGGGATTTAAGCTGAGCGGAGATTTGGAAGTATATCAGGTGACGGACGGAGATAAAAAGGAAACTTACAGTGCGATTGACGGAATCTGGAGTAAATCAGAGTCGGATTCTTCCAGTGGAATTTCCATTGACCAGAATATTTTAAAAGATATCAGTGACGAGATAGAAAAATTCCGCCTGGCAGATGAAATGGTTGAAGTCGAAGGAAAAGAGTGTTACGAGCTCTATGGAGAGGTAAGCGGTGACAGTCTGATCGGAATTCTTGGAACAGACATGATACATGCTTATGGTCTTGTAGATCTTCCGGATGAAGATGCGATTCGCAAGCTTCGCATTCCGATTACCATTGACGTGTATCAGGAAGATTGTCTGCCGGCAAGAATGCAGGTTGATATGACAGATGTGCTCGATGAATTATATGATTCCTATAAAGAGACAACCGATGTGAATGATTTCCGCATCGACCTTGTATTTGACGGATATAATAATGTAAATGAAATTCAAGTTCCAGACGAGGTGAAAAATCAGGCATGAATAAAGGATTTGAAAAATTAGAACATAGTATTGTGGATGTGATCAAAGAAGAACAGGCGAAACTGGGATATCAAAAAGAGGATATCCGTCTGTATTATCCACTGAGTTCTCTGAATCATTTTTTTGAAGCAGAAGATACAGCAGATGCGATGCAGATGAGATTGGCAGAGTTTCCGGTATATACCGGGGAGCGATTGGGCAGCGTTGGAATTACCCATAAAAAGGAACGATTTTGCTTCTATATTCCTGAGCAGGGAGCAGTCTATGTACATGAACATACAAAAGAGAATGAATTTATCAAAGAATTGATCGAGTTGGTCGGAAGACACGGTTGCACAATGGAAGAGATTCAAAATCTGTTTCAAAGTCAGGGGAAACCGGTTCATATCGAAGAGACGACACATGGAGAATTTGATATCCTGATGTATTTTGAGAATGACGAGGAAGATTCGTATTATTATTGCTTTAAAGATGAAGGATGCCATATTATCTACCATCGTTTTCTGCCGGAAGATTATGAAGATTTTGGATTTTAAGAAAAATTCGAATCGATAAGGGAGCAGTGTGAAGACGGATTCAAAATAAAGTAAAGATGAATATAAAAAATGAGATTGTGTGGAAGCGCAATCTCATTTTTTATAAGTGGGAGTATAGTGAAGATACCAATTATTCTACAAGCTGAATTCCGGAAATATCACTATCGATAACCAGAGAGTAGTTGGTGTAATAAACTACAAATCCAGGTTTTCCGCCACGTGGCTTTTTGACATGCTTTTTCTCAACATAGTCAATCTCAATCTTATCTTTATCTTTCATGCTGGAATAGTATGCTGCCAGTCTGCCGGCTTCTTCAAAGGTACGGTCCGGAAGCTCGTCTCCGTTAGTTTTGACAATGACATGAGAGCCGGGTGCCTGCTTGGCATGGAACCACCAGTCATTGCCTACTGCAAAGTGGAAGGTGAGCTCCTCATTCTGAAAGTTATTCTTGCCGACGTACATATGATATCCGTCGCTGGAGATATAGTGCAGTGGCTGGCTTTTGATCTTTACTTTCTTTTTCGTAAATTTGCGGCGCATGTATCCGGCATCGATCAATTCTTCTTTGACCTGGGCCAGATCATCTTCGCTTTGTGCGATCATGAGTGCATTCTGTACAGATTCCAGATAATCAATATCTTCTCTGGTCTCCTCGATCAGACGGGAAAGAGCCTCGAAAGTACGTTTCTGTTTATTATATTTATCAAAGTAACGCTGTGCATTTTCCTGTGGCGTTTTGGTCGGATCCAACGGAATGGATACCATCTCGTTTGTATAATAATTCAAAGCATCCAGTTTTTTTGCATTCGGGTCCAGATTATAGCCATAGGTGTGGATCAGTTCGCCGTAGACTTTGAATTTATCTCTGTTTTCGGTATCTTTGAGCTGACGAACCTGCAAGTCGTATTTCTTTCTGGCACGTTCCAGTGCAGTCTGTACTACATGACGTAAGTCGGTAGATTTCTGACGAATCCTTGTAATTGCATTGCGGGAAGAGTAATACAAATCCAGTACTTCAGAGATGGATTGGAATTCTTGCCTCGTATAATTAGAAAAATGTGTCAGCGGAAGAGCTGAGAATTCTTTTGGCTCATTTCCATTATAGTAAATTGCAGGTGCAAACTGACCTTCCGAAACGGCAGAGAAGTAGATGGTAAATTGATTGTACAAATGCTTCTTGATATCTTCGGAAAGTTCTCTCGGTGTAACTGCAGAATCAATACCGGATATAGAACAGATCTCCTCTGCAACGACAGGACTGATACCGGTAAAACTTGTATAGATCGCTTTGGAAAGCGGAAGTGGTTTGCTGTCAAGTACCTCAATAAAATCGTCTTCACTTACGCTTAGTGGATCATGCTTATCCATTGTATCCGGAATAAAGTACATACGTCCCGGCAATACTTCTCGTACCGAACTCATCTGTGCAGGAACGTGCTTGATACTGTCGATGATCATCCCTTCTTCATTGCAGAAAATGATATTGCTGTGTTTTCCCATAATCTCCACAATTAAGTCCTTGCGGCACAAATCACCCATCTCATCGAGATGCTCTATGGTGAAATGAATGATACGTTCCAGTTTAGGTTGCCAGATGTCCACAATTCGTCCGTTTGCGATATGTTTACGAAGCAGCATACAGAAGTTTGGTGCAGTCATCGGACTGGGTTTGTTGGTATCGGTTAAATATATCAAAGGAAGAGAAGCACTTGCTGAGATACAAAGTCGTCTCTGTCCGGCAGGAGATTTGATCGTCAAAAGAAGTTCATCCGTCTCCGGCTGTGCAATCTTGGCAATTCTTCCATTGTTTAATTCGTGTTTTAATTCGTGTACCAGATTGGCCACGACAATTCCGTCAAATGCCATGTTTATTCCTCATTTCTATTGATTCAATATGTTTCAATATCATATTGTATGTTACTGTTCACAGGTACTGTGAACAGTAACCACAGTATAACATATATTTTTTTAAAAGTCGAATTGAAACGGTTGACCTTAATGGGGGTTACGAGGTATAATATTATGAATGTAAAATAACGAGTACAGAGGATGATATCATGATAAAAAGCATGACAGGGTTTGGAAGATATGAATATCAGTCTGGAGCAAAGAAGTTTACTGTGGAGCTCAAAAGCGTAAATCACAGATATTTAGACGTTAACATTCGTATGCCAAAGAAGTTTAATTTTTTTGAGACTGCGATCCGTACACTGTTGAAGCAGTATGCGAGCAGAGGAAAGGTAGATATCTTTATTACATATGAAGATAACTCCGAAAGTCAGGTCGCATTGAAGTATAACGAAGCGCTTGCAACAGAATATATGCAGTATTTTAAGCAGATGGAAGAGAAGTTCGGGCTTGACAATGACATTCGTGTGTCTACATTGGCACGTTGTCCGGAAGTATTGACGATGGAAGAGAAGCCGGACGATGAGGAAGAACTGTGGAAAGGTCTGGAGACGGCACTAAACGGTGCATTTACACAGTTTGTGGAGACGCGCGTTACAGAAGGTGAGAATTTAAAGAAAGACATTCTCGTAAAACTTAGCGGTATGGAGACACTGGTAGAGGCTGTAGAGACACGCTCACCGGATATTGTGGAAGAATATCGTAAAAAACTGGAAGATAAGATTCATGAACTTCTGGATGTGCCGCTCGATGAGAACCGAATGGCAGCAGAGGTAATCTTATACGCTGACAAGATCTGCACGGACGAAGAGACTGTCCGTTTGAAGAGTCATATTTCGCATATGAGGGATACATTGGAAGAACAAGAAGGCATCGGTAGAAAGCTTGATTTTATTGCACAGGAGATGAACCGGGAGGCCAATACGATTCTTTCCAAAGCCAATGACTTGGAAGTGTCCAATTATGCAATCGGACTGAAGACCGAGATTGAGAAGATTCGTGAGCAGATACAGAATATTGAATAATATGGTGGCCGCGGAAGGCACAAAGCAGCTATGTAAGATGTTTTCAAGAATGAGATAGTGGAGAAGAGAACAATGAATAAGAAAGGCATTTTAATTGTGGTATCCGGTTTCTCAGGAGCCGGTAAAGGAACTTTGATGAAAGAACTTCTGCAAAGATATGAAGAAAAGTATGCATTATCCATCTCGGCAACAACGAGACAGCCGAGAGAGGGAGAGGTTCACGGCCGTGAGTATTTTTTCCTTTCCAAAGAGGAATTTGAAAAAATGATTGCGAAAGATGAGCTGATAGAGTATGCTAGGTACGTGGAAAACTACTATGGTACACCACGCAATTATGTAGAGCAGAAACTGGATGAAGGCAAAGATGTGATCCTTGAGATTGAAATTCAGGGTGCACTCAAAGTAAAAGAAAAGTTCCCGAACGCGTTACTGTTGTTCGTATCTCCTCCGTCAGCAGAAGAGCTGAAGAATCGTCTTGTGGGCAGAGGAACAGAGACGATGGAGGTCATCAATTCCAGAATGAGCCGTGCCGCAGAAGAGGCGGAAGGTATGGAGAATTATGACTATCTGATCATCAACGATACATTGGAAGAATGCGTTGAACAGATGCATGCAGTCATTCAGGGAGAACATTTAAGATGTTCGAGAAATGCAAACTTTATAGAGAAGATTCAAAAAGAGTTAAGAGAGTTGAAAGGAGAATAAGAATATGTTACATCCATCCTATACAGATTTGATGAAAGTAGTGAATAAAGACGTAGAAGAGGGCGAAACAAAGGTTGTTAACAGCCGTTATTCCATCGTTATGGCAACATCTAAGAGAGCGAGACAGCTCATTGACGGACAGATACCTCTCGTTAATGCAAAGAAAGGTGAGAAACCACTTTCCGTTGCGATTCAGGAGATGAATGAAGGAAAGCTTACTATTGTTGCTGACAATGCAGAGGAAGAAGAGTAAGAATAGAAATATAAGATAAGAAAAGGCAGGTGCCGTCAGGTATCTGCCTTTCTGAGCGGTTGGAGAGTGATTATGAAAATATTATTTATTTCCCTCGGGTGTGATAAGAATCTCGTCGATTCGGAAGTGATGTTGGGACTTCTTGCATCCAGAGGCTATGAGATGATCGATGATGAGCAGGAAGCGGATATCATCGTAGTAAATACATGCTGCTTCATTCATGATGCGAAACAGGAAAGCATCGATAACATTTTGGAGATGGCAGAATATAAGAAAACAGGTAACTTAAAGGCATTGATCGTAACCGGATGTCTTGCAGAACGTTACAGACAGGAAATCATCGATGAGATTCCCGAAGTCGATGCAGTACTTGGAACAACAGCGTATGACAAGATTCTGGATGCTATCGATGTGGCACTGGAAGGAAAACATTTCTTAGAGATGGACGATTTACAGGCACTTCCGGTTGTAGAGACAACCAGACAGGTGACAACAGGAGGACATTTTGCATATCTTAAGATTGCAGAAGGATGCGACAAACACTGTACTTATTGTATCATTCCGAAAATTCGGGGAAACTATCGAAGTGTACCGATGGAACGTCTGATCAAAGAGGCAGAGAATCTGGCAGAACAGGGAGTCAAAGAGTTGATTCTCGTAGCGCAGGAGACAACACTTTATGGTAAAGATTTTTACGGAGAAAAGTCGCTCCATAAGCTTCTAAAAGAATTGTGTAAAGTAAGTGGAATCCAGTGGATCCGACTTCTGTATTGTTATCCGGAAGAGATTACGGACGAGCTTATTCAGGTTATGAAAGAAGAACCGAAGATCTGTCATTATCTGGATCTTCCTATCCAGCATGCGAATGACGAGATCCTGAAACGCATGGGAAGAAGAACGACAAAACAGGAATTGATCGATATTGTTACCAAACTTCGGAATGAGATTCCGGATATCTGTCTGAGAACAACATTGATCACAGGTTTCCCGGGAGAGACAGAAGAGCAGCACAAAGAGTTGGTGGAATTTGTTGATGAGATGGAATTTGATCGTCTTGGAGTATTTACTTATTCACCGGAAGAAGATACACCGGCTGCAACAATGGCAGACCAGATTGATGAAGAAGTGAAGATTGAACGTCAGGCCGAACTGATGGAGCTTCAGCAGGAGATTGCATTTGAGGCAGCAGAAAATATGATTGGACAAGAGCTGCTTGTCATGATTGAAGGCAAGATTGCAGATGAACCTGCATACGTAGGAAGAACCTATCGGGATGCACCGAAGGTGGATGGACTTATTTTTGTAGAGACGGGAGAATTATTGATGTCTGGGGATTTCGCAAAAGTAACTGTAACAGGTGCACAGGAATATGATTTGATAGGAGGATTAACTGATGAACTTACCGAATAAACTAACTGTATTACGAGTGATTATGGTTCCGTTTTTTGTATTCTTTATGTTGACAGATGTAGGCGGTCCTGCAAATAAGTGGATCGCACTGGTTCTGTTCTGTGTAGCCAGCTTAACAGACATGCTGGATGGAAAGATTGCAAGAAAATATAATCTGGTAACAAACTTTGGAAAATTTATGGATCCGTTGGCAGATAAACTGCTTGTGTGTTCTGCTATGATCTGTATGATCGAGATGGGCAAACTTCCGGCATGGATTGTCATCGTGATCATTGCGAGAGAGTTTATTATCAGTGGATTCCGTCTTGTTGCTTCTGACAATGGAATCGTCATCGCAGCAAGTTACTGGGGCAAATTTAAAACCGTATTTCAGATGGCAATGATCATTGTATTGATTGCTGATTTTGGCGGTGTATTTGATGTGATCGCACAGATATTAATCTGGGTGGCATTGGCACTTACAATTATTTCATTGATTGATTATATTGCAAAGAATAAACAGGTCTTAACACAGGGAGGCATGTAAGATGTATGCAGACTGGCAGATGGCAGAACAGATGGATCAGAAAGAAGTCTTGGAAGAACGCGTGATTGAAGTGCTTACGAAGCGTGGCTGGACGGTTACAACGGCAGAATCCTGCACAGGCGGGTTGATTGCCGGTACACTGGTCAATGTTGCAGGTGCTTCGGAAGTATTGAATGAAGGATATGTAACGTATTCCAATGAGGCGAAACATCGACTGCTTGGGGTACAGATTCAGACGTTGGAGCAGTTTGGCGCAGTCAGTGAACAGACTGCACGAGAGATGGCAGAAGGTGCAGCGAGAGCGGCAGGAGCAGATGTGGCATTTGCATCTACAGGAATCGCAGGTCCGGGTGGAGGAACAACGGAGAAACCGGTAGGATTGATCTTTGTGAGTTGTTATATCCGTGGAAATGTATTTGTTCGAGAATGTCATTTTAAAGGAAACCGTATGGAGAATCGATTGAATACGGTACAGGCTGTCTTTCAGTTGTTTCTGGATAATTGCGGAGAACATGCGGAATAGAAATGATAGAGTGAAAGTGAAAAGGTCCGAAAGGGCCTTTTTTCTTTTTGCCTTTCATTTGATATAACGACGAAGGGTGTGTGGCCTTTGGGGCATATACTTACAACAAAAAAAGGAAGATGTCAAAAGCGACATCTTCCTTTTTTATACGCGAGTTCTTAGAACTTACCAGCCTTAGCAGCTTCTTCAACGGATACGGCAACAGCAACTGTCATACCAACCATTGGGTTGTTACCGGCACCGATGAGTCCCATCATCTCTACGTGAGCAGGAACAGAAGAAGAACCAGCGAACTGTGCATCAGAGTGCATACGTCCTAATGTATCTGTCATACCATAAGAAGCAGGACCAGCAGCCATGTTATCTGGGTGGAGTGTACGTCCTGTACCACCACCTGAAGCTACTGAGAAGTATTTTTTACCCTGTTCGATACATTCTTTTTTGTATGTACCTGCAACTGGATGCTGGAAACGTGTTGGGTTTGTAGAGTTACCTGTGATAGAAACGTCTACACCTTCTTTGTGCATGATTGCAACACCTTCACGTACATCGTTAGCACCATAGCAGTTTACTTTCGAACGAAGTCCGTCAGAGTAAGCGATTCTCTGAACTTCTTTCAGTTCTCCTGTATAGTAATCATATTCTGTCTGAACATATGTGAATCCGTTAATTCTTGAAATGATCTTTGCAGCATCTTTTCCAAGACCGTTCAGGATAACACGAAGAGGTTTTTTACGAACTTTGTTAGCTTTCTCAGCGATACCGATAGCACCCTCAGCAGCAGCGAATGATTCGTGACCTGCAAGGAATGCGAAACAGTCTGTATCTTCTTCCAGAAGCATCTTTCCAAGGTTACCATGTCCAAGACCTACTTTACGCTGGTCAGCAACAGAACCTGGGATACAGAAAGCCTGAAGTCCTTCACCGATAGCAGCAGCAGCCTCAGCGGCTGTTCTACATTCTTTTTTAATTGCGATTGCTGCACCTACGATGTATGCCCAGCAAGCGTTCTCGAAACAGATTGGCTGAATACCTTTGATCTGATTGTAAACATCAAGACCGGCATCCTTTGTAATCTTTTCTGCTTCTTCGATAGAAGCAATGCCATAGCTGTTCAGTACTGCATTGATTTTATCAATTCTTCTCTCATATGATTCAAATAAAGCCATTTAATTGTCCTCCTGATTTATTTAACGCTTATTTTCCATAAAACGGACAAGTCCGTTCATCGTGATTATTCTTTACGTGGATCGATGATCTTCACAGCGTCAGCAACACGTCCGTACTGACCTTTTGCTTTCTCCCAAGCTTCGTTTGGAGTATCTCCGGCTTTGACAAAGTCTGTGAATTTTCCAAGGCTTACGAACTGGTATCCGATGATCTCATCGTTCTCATCAAGAGCGATACCTGTTACATATCCTTCAGCCATCTCTAAGTAACGAGGACCTTTTGCGAGTGTTCCGTACATTGTTCCTACCTGAGAACGAAGTCCTTTACCAAGGTCTTCCAGTCCTGCTCCGATAGCAAGTCCATCCTCTGAGAATGCGCTCTGTGTTCTTCCGTATACAATCTGTAAGAACAGCTCTCTCATAGCTGTGTTGATTGCATCACATACAAGGTCTGTATTCAATGCTTCCAGAATTGTCTTACCTGGAAGAATCTCAGATGCCATAGCAGCAGAATGAGTCATTCCTGAACATCCGATTGTTTCTACCAATGCTTCCTGAATGATTCCGTCTTTTACGTTCAAAGTCAGTTTACAAGCACCCTGCTGTGGAGCACACCAGCCTACACCATGTGTAAAACCAGAGATATCTTTTACTTCTTTTGCCTGTACCCATTTTGCCTCTTCCGGGATTGGAGCTGGTCCGTGATTTGCACCCTGAGCAACCGGACACATCAGTTCAACTTCTTTAGAATAAATCATGTTAAAACTCCTTTCAAATATGTATGATTTGTCTCGCGTATAATGTTTGATAATTAATTAACATCACACTTACTTTATTTTCTCATAAAATGTGGTTTTCGTCAATTGTCACTTTCGACAACTTTCTAATCCTTTCCGATGAAAATTCGTGTTGTTCGTGCATGGTGTAAACAGGAATGAAAATGAAACAAAATCCGAATGAAAAATGGGAGTGGCAAATAGAATAAGAAAGCCAGAAAAAAGGCAGACTAAAGGAGAAAAAGCAGGAGGAAACAAAAAGGTATGAAGATGTTATTTTTTGATACAAAAAGTTATGATAAAGAGTTTTTTGAAGAGAAGCAAAAAGCATATCCGGAAATACAAATCGAGTATCGGGAAGAAGAGTTGACCCCGGATACAGCGGGAGAGGCGAAAGGATACGATGCAGTCTGTGCATTTGTCAATTGTGAGGTAGGGACACAGACGATTGATGTGCTGCATCAATGCGGGGTGAAAGTGATTCTCATGCGGTGTGCCGGATTTAACAATGTGGATGTGGAGCGTGCAAAAGACTGTGGAATCGTAGTGATGCGGGTTCCCGGATATTCTCCGGAAGCAGTGGCAGAGCATGCAATGGCACTTGCAATGGCAGTGAATCGGAAAATTCATAAAGCGTATGTGAGAGTGAGAGAAAATGATTTCAGTCTCGGTGGAATGATCGGGGTGAATTTTTATAAGAAGACTGCCGGGATTATCGGAACCGGAAAAATCGGTGCCGCGATGGCAAGAATCTGCTATGGGTTTGGCATGCAGGTATTAGGATACGATACCTATCACAATCCGGATTTGGAATTTGTGACTTATGTAGATTTGAATGAAATCTTAGAAAAAAGTGATTTGATTTCTCTGCATTGTCCGCTTATGGATGAGACCTATCATCTGATCGCACATGATACCATTCAAAAGATGAAGGAGGGTGTCATTTTGGTAAATACATCTCGTGGCGGGCTGATAAAAACAGAAGATCTGATAGAGGGAATCCGTGCCAAGAAGTTCTTTGGGATTGGTCTGGATGTATATGAAGAAGAGAAGAAAAATGTATTTGAAGATCGTTCCGATGAAATTCTGGAAAGTTCGATCACGGCACGATTATTGTCTTTCCCGAATGTAATTATTACATCACATCAGGGATTTTTTACGAAGGAGGCATTGTCTTCTATTGCGGAAACGACGTTAGAAAATGCATATGCATTTTTGAAGGGAAAGGAAAGCGGGAACGAAGTTTAAATCAAAGTTGCTGGTCACAGTATCTGTGACCAGCAATACAAATCGAGACAGATTCATGTGAAATATCCGGGAAAAGAATTGAACAATGAAAAAATTCGTCCTATAATAAAAGAATCGAAAGAAGAAAATGGAAGGAGTCGAATGATATGACAACAGAACGTATTGAAAACATGCAGGGCGGAGAAGGACATGTAATCATTAAAAGAATTCTTGGAGAAAAAGAATTGAATGGAAAATGCGGATTATATGCACAGGTGACAATTGAGCCGGGATGTTCACTCGGATATCATGAGCATCACAATGAAAGTGAGACATATTATATCATTTCCGGTGAAGGAGAGTATGATGATAACGGAACAAAACGTATGGTGAAAGCCGGAGATATGACATTTACACCGGATAATTGTGGACATGGATTGAAGAACACAGGAACAGAAGATCTGGTATTCATGGCATTGATCATTTTGGATTAAAAAGAGGAAGATTGTTGAAGGTGCAAATAGATATCTTCCTTATATGTAGAAATATGCAGAAACAGAAAATCGTGAAGGTACTCCTTTTGGGCGTACTTTCACGATTTTTATTTTTGCTATCTGAAGGTGTTACCAGGTTTTAACTGCGATATTTACGAATCACGCAGGAGATAACACCTGCAACGCAAAGACCGAATAATTGGTTGTGAAGAGAGCCGAATACTTCCAGTGCTCCTTTGACACCTTTTAGTATATCAATTGTTTCCGGAATGAAATCACTCAATAAAAATGCTGCATAAGAGCAGATGTACAATACAATAAATGAATTCCTTCCGCGACCGACATCTTCCCAGTGTACTCCGAATTCATCACGGATACGAGCCTTTGTCATAGACCAGAAGAGTGCAATTACTTCACAGAACAGGATGATGACTGCAACTGCAGCGTAAGCAAGAAAAGTCTGTGTAAAACTTTGTGCTTCCAGAGAATTTTCCAAATCACCATATGGAGCACTTCCAAAATAAAAATTATAAGCAAGCAATGCAATGATTGCGAGGATAAGTAATAAAGTCAGATTGCGGATAAAGGTTTTGGAAACCTTATAGATGGCATTTCCTCCTTTTTGCAGTGGAGCAGCAAGACGTGTCGGACCACTTTTACGCCGCTTAGATTTTCTTGAACCGGAAGTGGTTAGGGAATCGTCGTCATCATAATCGGATGCGATATCGTCATCGTAATCCGCCAGAGGCCGCTGTGCGTAACGTTTGGCCTGAGCGCGTTTCTGCGCACGTGAAATATCGGTTGGAATGCTTAGATCCACAACTTTTTCGGCTTGTTTATTCGAATTTGATTTTCGTGTGCTTTTTTTATTTGTTTTCTTTGCGGATTTTTTCGGTGAGGTCTTCTCTAATTTGGTTGTATCAAAATCGATGGAAGGCCGCAATGCAGAATCGTCGTCATATGTAACTTCAAAATCATCGTCAAACCAGGATGAATCATTTTTTGAAGATGCCATGAACATAAATCTCCTTTCAGCAAATTTCCCAGTGTGTCAAATGATAACAGACTGGAATCGTCAATGTAGATAATCCTATAACGTTTTGAAAAAGAAAACAAGCAAAAAGCTGTAAATTTCATAAAAAGTTAAAAAATAATATGAGAAATACAATGGTTTGTGGCACATAAAACAAAAAACTGGACTGGTCAAAAATAACAATTCTGGCTGTTTTTATCAATCCAATACTGTGCTATGATTTGGAAAACAGAAAAATTCTGTAAGGAATGGAGTGATTATTATGAAAACATTTTCAGTAAAAAAAATTACAGTTGCAGCATTATCAATCGCGCTTGTCTGCATTTCGACAGCGATTATCCATATTCCGATTCCGTTGGGATATATGCACTTGGGTAATATTTGTATCCTGCTCTGTTCGTATTTATTCCCTTGGGATATCGGACTTTTAGCAGGTGGTGTCGGATCTTGTTTGTCTGATTTATTGACTGGATATCCACAGTGGGTATTGCCTACTTTGATTATTAAGGGTATTATGGGATATGCAGGTTCGAAGATTACACATGCAGGAGATGCACCTGCACGTATGCAGTCACCACGTACATTTATCGGAGCATTGGTTTCTATTGTTATTATGATCGTAGGATATACCATCGCCGGAGGAATCATGTATGGAAGTGTTGCATCAGGACTTGCACAGGTACCTGGATTGACAACAGAAGGAATTATCGGAATCATCGGATTCTATATTCTGGGATTTGTCATGGAGAAGTGCCATGTTCAAAAATTACTCTCAGAAGGGGTGTAACTTATGTCACACAATCATCAAAAGAAAATAGCTGTTATTAACGATATTTCTGGGTTTGGACGCTGCTCGATCGCAGTGTCCCTGCCCATTATTTCGATGTTAAAAGTGCAGTGCTGCCCATTGCCAACATCTATTTTTTCTAACCATACAGGTTTTCCGTCATTTTTCTTTGAAGATTTCACGAAAAATATGGAACCGTACATGGAAGAGTGGAAAAAGCTGGATTTGAGATTTAATGGAATCAGCACTGGATTTTTGGGTTCTGCGGAACAGATTCGTATTGTGCAGGAGTTTATTTCCGAATTTAAAAAAGAGGATACATTGGTAATTGTAGATCCGGTTATGGGGGATTATGGGAAGACATATTCCACTTATACAGAAGAGATGTGTCAGCGCATGAAAGAACTTGCCTGGAAGGCGGATATCCTGACGCCAAACCTGACGGAAGCATGTATTTTGACAGATACGCCATATAAAGACGATTGGAAAACAGCAGAAGTGATCGCACTGGCAGAAAAGCTGGCAGATCAGGGACCGGAGAAGGTCGTGATTACCGGAGTATCACAGAAGAGTTATATTTGCAATTTCTGTTATGAAAAAGGAACAGAACCGTCTATCGTTAAGACACAGAAAGTCGGAACACAGCGATCCGGAACAGGGGATATCTTTGCAGCAATCATTTCTGCAGATGCGGTAAATGGCGTGAATTTCCACGATTCGGTAAAGAGAGCGTCTTTGTTTATTAAGAAATGTATCCTGCGTTCTATGGAATTGGACATTCCGGTGACGGATGGAGTCTGTTTTGAGGAAGTATTGCATACGTTGAACCGCAAAAGATGATGAATAGGAAATGTCAGATCAGAAGATAATGAAACCGGGGATACCGGAAAATTTAAATCAGAATCGAAGATTCAAAAAAGAAAAGGGGAAAGATATCATGAGAAAATCAATGACAATTTTATATAAAGTACACAATAATTTGTATGTGAATTTGACAAACCGTTGCTCTTGTGCCTGTACATTCTGTCTGAGACAGACAAGAGACCATATGGAAGAATCCGATTCACTTTGGCTGGAGCACGAGCCGACAGTAGAAGAGGTGAAAGAGGAATTCAAAAAGTTTGATATGAACGAGTTTAATGAAGTGGTATTCTGTGGATTTGGAGAGCCTACAGAACGTTTGGATGCACTTCTTGAAGTTGCTAAATTTGTAAAAGAAACATATCAGAAGCCGATTCGTGTCAATACAAACGGACAGGCAAGTTTGATTAATGAACGCGATACAGCACCGGAATTTGAGGGATTGGTAGATACCATCTCGATTAGTTTAAATACACCGAATGAGCAGAAATATAACGAACTGGTTCGAAGTAAATTTGGTGATAAGGCATATCGAGGTATGCTGGACTTTGTAAAAGAAGTAAAACAGTATGTACCGCATGTGGTGCTGTCCACAGTGGATACTACATTGACAAAAGAAGAAGAGGCGCAGTGTGCGAAAATCTGTGAAGATTTGGGCGTGACATATCGTATTCGTCCATGGGAAGATTAAAAAAGAAAGGAAGTCCGGGCGGGATTCCTTTTGATCAATCGATTTCATACTGAAAAATAATAATAGGATGTGTTGCGATTCTGCAACACATCCTATTATTTTAAATCAAATGTGTACTTTCCAATTTTTCCATAAATGCATCATTCAGTTTGATGATCGGATTTCTAAGTACCAATCCGAAGAATAGAGAAATAATCAGGAAGATTCCCAAAATTCCCATTTGTATCCAATAAGTGGCCCCGTACATACCTGCAATACATTCTCGCATGGCGGTCATGCTGTGTACGAACGGAAGCAGCGGATATACGGCTCGGAAGAAGGCAGGAGCAGTCTCTATCGGGAATGTTCCGCCGGAACCTGCAACCTGTACTACAAGCAGGACAACGCAGATAGCTTTACCGATATCTCCGAAGGATACGGTAAGTGTATAAATGATATTGACATATACAATACTGCTGAACCATCCGGCCAGTAAGAACAGGAACGGATGCTTACATTGTATCTGCAGATAGAGCAAGTCTCCGAGGCAGATTAAGGTAGCCTGTAAAAGTCCTACGATCAGGAAGATTGGATAACGTCCAAGATAAACCTGATATGGTTTTAATTTTTTGAGTCCCGCTGTAGAAGAAGCGGAAACGCTTACTTTTAAGATGGCAACCAGTACGATACCTCCAACCCAGATTGACAGGGTAGAGTAGAATGGTGCCATGGAAGAACCATAGTTCTCCACTGCATAAATTTCATGTGTTTTCAGACTTACCGGAGAAGATAAAAAGCTGGAAATTGTTTCACTGTTTCCAGATAAAATTTGCTGTAGCTGTTCATAATCTCCGCTGCTCTTGATTTTCTTCAATTGATCGATCGTTGTATTCATTCGTTTTGATGTCTTGTCGATCAGTGCGGATGTATCGGTCAGAGTTGTCTGTATCTTGGCAAGATCAGAAGAGGCAGAGCCGGATAATTTGTGGATATTGTCTGCTGTTGTATCCAATTGACTAAGCAAGGTTGAAATCGTTGAGCTGGTCGTTCCGAGGGAATCGAATAAGTTGTTCAAACTTCCCTGTACATTATTTTCATAGTCTGTTTTTACAGAAACAAGGCTGGCGCTGCTTGACTGAACCAACTGGTCCAGTTCTGCTTTGGCAGAGGCAATATTAGCCGGTGAACTCTGGATGTCCTGTGCAGCCTGATATAATTTGTTCTGCAGATTTTTCTGTGTTTCAATTGCGCTGTCCAGGCGACGGATAATGGAATCCAACTCGTCTGCAACACCCGGTAAAGATTCCTCGATGGATGCTTTTAAAGATTCCAATTCATTTTTTATTGCTGTATAGTTTTGAATAATAGGGTCAATCTGTCCACCCAGAGTATTCAGTGTACTAGCCAGTGTTTCAACACTTCCGGATTGTGATGCAAAAGCATCATCAATAATCGAAGAGAGCTGTGTATAAAAGCTCTGGCTTCCTGCAATTGCGGAATTGATGCCATCGGTCGCCCCACTGATGGATGTCTTTACGCTGGAAAACGAACTTTCTGTATTCTTCAGAGAAGATAAGTTGCTGTTTGCATGTTCTTTTGACTGACTCAAAAATTCAGATGTTGTATCGAGCATATCTTTTGCAGAACCGGTCAGGTTTGAAAACGACTGAATGGTTCCGGAGGCAGATGTTAAATCATCGGAAATCGTAGTTAAATTATTCAGAAGATTATTTACAATTACATCGGCACCGCTTTCATCTGCAACATCCGATACCGATTGCAGTGCGACAAGTGCAGTTTCGGATATCGTTTCGATAAACACTTCGTTGATCTGTTTCTGAATCGCACTTGCTCCTTTGTCGGTAATTTTTGGAGCAATCGCATTTTCCTTTGCGTTGTAATAGTAAGTGATTTTTGGATTCTCGATATCACTTGAGAAGATACTCATCATGTTTTGACTGAAATCTTCCGGAATGATGACGGCAGCATAATATTTGCCGGATTTTACACCTTTTGTTGCTTTCTCTTTGGTTGTAAATACCCAGTCTAACTGTGTATTTTCACGAAGGGCGGAAAGCACGCTGTCGCCAATATTGAGGTTCAACGGAATCAGATCTCCTTCATATCCCTCATCTACACTTGCAACGGCAACTTTCAGACTGCTTGTATTACCATAAGGATCCCAGCTTGCAGCAATATTGAACCATGCATAAAGTGGAGGAACAATCGTGATTCCTAATATAACAAGTAATGCGATGACATTGGTACGGATTCGGGCAATGTCACGTTTAAAAATTTCGATAATATTTCTCATGATTGTTCACTTCCTTTCTTCATAAGTTCTAATAACTCTGCTTCAGATAATTGAGCAAGCTCTAATTGTCTTTGTGTTTTGTCGTGGATGTATTCCATAATGATCAAATAGAATCCAAGTGCAACCACAGAGACAATCCACAGAATCAAGAATACAAGTTTTGATTCCAGACTGAACATTAAAATTAGGAAGATCAATGCCAGTACAAAAATGGAAATAAATCCACGACGGATTCGTTTGGAATAATTTTTTTCAAAAGCTTCGGCTTTCTCAGTCATTTCATTTCTCGTTACTTCATTATAAAGCATAGCTTTGTAGATCATAGAGATACGCTGATCATCTCGTTCTGTTCCGGCAGTCTCGCATAACATCAAATCCGTGACGGCGAGTCGACGGTCGAAGAGATAATTTAAGTTCATCAGTAATGGACGAAGTCCAAGACCGATGAGAAATGCAATACCGAGGAATATCAGCATGACCAGTAAGTTGTTGCGGTAGTTATGTCCATACATTCCGGCAATTGCCTCACGCATGGCACTGATTCCGTAAGAGAAAGGAAGCAGTGGATGCAGGTTCTGGAAGAATGTCGGCATCATCTCAATCGGATAAGTACCGGATGAGCCCGGAATCTGCAAAATAACCAGTAATACACATAATGCTTTACCGATATGTTTAAATGCAAGAGCCATTGCATAAATCAGGCTGACATAGACAACGGAGCAAACCATACCGGCGAAAATAAAGGCGGCCGGTTCATTACATTGTGCTTTGATAAGCAAGATATCACCCGCACATACAATTACACTCTGAATCAGTCCAACAAGCAGGAACAGAAGGAAACGTCCAAAATAGCACTGTGTTGCAGTTGCATGTGGAACTTCTTCATCTCGGTCTACTTCTTGTTTAAAGATAGAGACGAGGATCAGACCACCTACCCAGAGCGCGAGGTTGGTATAAAACGGTGTCATCGCAGAACCATAGTTCTTTACATCATAGAGGACTTCGGTATCGACTGTTACAGGAGATGACATAAAATTAGCAATGCCCTTCGAATCGATTCCTTTTAAAGAAAGGAATTCCTGATATGCACTGGAACTTTCCAATGCTTTCAAATCGGTTGCGAGACCGGAGAGTTTCTCGTTGATTCCTTTAAGAGAGCTTCCTGTCGTTCCAAGAACAGAAGCACTATCATTCAGACTGCTGTCGAGGTGTGTCAGGATTGTTTTTAACTGAGTGATCGATGGCGAGATCCCATCCATAGTGGAGGCAAGATTTCCACTCAGTGTTGAAAATGTATCCAGTGACTGATTCAGCTTTGGCAGTAATGTCTGATTCAATGAATTCTGATAATCACGAAGTGACTGTTTGCTCTGTGATACAAGGGATTCTAATTGTGTACGGGCAGTTGCGGCTCCATTTAAAGAAGTAGCAACGTTGTCATTACCTGTTTTTAAAGAAGTAACAAGTTCCTGAAGCTTGGCATTTTGGTTCTCTAAATCATTAATTTTATCATTCAGGGCAGCAGCAAACGTTTCATTCTGAATATTGCCGGCCATTACTTTCAGATCATGAATTACTTCATTATTTAAATCAACAAGATTCTGCACCGAAGAGATACTGCTGTCGATGCTGCTATTGATCGTCTGCATATCATTTTCAATGGTACTGAGTTTGCCGGAAGCGGAACTGTAAATGTTGCTTAACATCTGGTCACCGTCAGACAGACTCTGCGTAAATGTTGAAGAAAATGTGCCGAGAGAAGTACGGCTCGTATTCAATACATCGGATGCACTGGCTAATGCCTTCGAACCGGATGTGGCAGCAGTATTGACAGAATCTAAGGTTTTCTGCGTATCTGCAATAATGGAAGAGCTGCTCTTTACCGTATCTTGAAAATTCTTTAATACAGTCTGATAACTATCAAGATTTTTCTGAATATCGGAAATGGATTTCAGGATTTCTGTATTCATGTCTCCTATGTTTCCGGATACTTTCGAAACAGATTTGATGATCAAATCCGAAATAGTTTCTGCGGCAACATTGGAAAATGTATCGTTGATCTCCTGTTGAACAGTTCCGGCGCCAGAATCGGTAATCTTCGGCGCAATGGCATTCTTTTTCTCATTGACGTAATAGTCAAGAGCAGGTTCTTTCGGTTCTCCGCTGATAATACTAAGAAGATCTTCACTGAAATCTTCCGGGATTACAATTGCAGCGTAGTACTTTCCGGCTTTTACGCCTTCAATCGCGGCATCCTCATCCAGAAAAGTCCAGCCAAGCTGGTCATTCTCTTTGAGTTGCTCGATAATCTGCTCGCCTGCGTTGATGGAAAGCTGGTCTGTGCTGGCCCCGGTATCATTGCTGGCGATTGCAACCTTGATCCCGCTCGTATTGCTGTAAGGATCCATGTTGGCAGCAATGTTAAACCATGCATAAAGCGATGGAAGGATGCACACACCAATTACAACAAGCATTGCAAATGGATTGCGAAGCAGACGCTTGCAGTCACGTTTGAATATTCGAAATGTTGTATTCATTCTTTGTTAAAGTCCTCCTTTGTTGATAGCAAATTCTGATATATATTATGTAGCAAATGTGAGATCAGAAGGATGAAAACCATTCTGAAATGCTCGTGATTCGTTACAGAATCGCAATATATCATCAGTATAACAGATATCGAATATGATTTCTATAAGAAAAAATGACGAATGGTCATTAATTTTCTGCGGAATAATCAGAAGGTTGTATAGAAAGATAAAAAATGAGAAAAATTATCACGTAATAGGATTGACAGAAAGTGGAAGTTAGATTATACTAACCTTAAAGTTAGAAAGAGCTAACAAAGATTACAATGAAGAAACTATAGATAGAATGTTAAGATTCATAAAAGAAAGGCTTGGAGGTAGAACAATGAGTGTAGTAATCGTTGGAGGACACGACCGCATGGTTGCCCAATATAAAAAGATTTGTAAATCATATAAGTGCAAAGTGAAAGTATTTACACATATGAAAGCAGATTTTGATAAGCAAATAGGATGTCCGGATTTGCTCGTATTATTTACAAACACAGTATCTCACAAAATGGTAAAGACAGCATTGGATGAAATCGACAGCTCAAGAACAGATGTTGTTCGTTGTCACACAAGCAGCCAGAATGCATTGACAGAGATTTTGAAATCTTGCTGTGCATAATTACGACAGGAAATGTTTAAACTTTTAACGAAAAACATTTCGGAAAGTACAAAAAGATCGTGAAAAAATGTAGTGAGAGGATTGCGGATATGAAGACACATAATATGGGAAATAGTACCGAAGGTTTAGAGGAATGTTTGATCACACATTGCTCACCGACCCTGGCGTCTCTTAAGACAGCGAACTTGTTTACATGCACGTACACAAGTATACAATCATTCGAGTCAAGCATAGCTTACTGGAAAAAAGAGATGGAACAAAAAGGGTTAAGCCTGATCATATTGCAAAAGCAAGAGAAGCGGGCCCTAATATATGTCTGTCGTATAAAAAAACTACAGCAGGATCTCGAGAAAACCGGAGTGATTGATTTACTTAGAAAATATGGATACCAGGATACGAATCCGCAACATGCAATTACCCATTTGATCGAACGTTTGGAAGAAAACGGAACATTTCCGCATGAAATCGGATTGTTCCTGGGTTATCCACTGGAAGATGTGATTGGTTTCATTATTAATAAAGGAAAGAACTGTCATTGCATTGGTTGTTGGAAAGTATATTGCAACAAAGAAGAGGCAGAGAGAACATTTTGCAAATATAAGAAATGTACCGATGTATACAATCGACTCTGGAGAAATGGAAGAAGTATCCGGCAGCTTACCGTAGCAGCTTGATATAAATAAATTATTTATAATAAATGGAGGAAATAGAAAATGAGCAAAACAGCAGTAGTATTTTGGAGCGGAACAGGTAACACAGAGGAAATGGCAAATGCAGTATTGGAAGGAATGAAGGAGGCAGGAGCAGATGCTTCAATCCATTCAGCAGATTCATTTCAGGCAGCAGATGTAGCAGAGTATGATGCAATTGCATTTGGATGCCCTGCAATGGGAGCAGAAGTTTTGGAGGAAGATGAATTCCAGCCATTATTCGACGACTGCAAAGCAGCACTTGCAGGAAAGAAAATCGCATTGTTCGGTTCTTACGGATGGGGAGACGGAGAATGGATGAGAAACTGGGAGGATGATTGCAAAGATGCCGGAGCGGAACTTGCATGCGATAGCGTAATCTGTAATGATGCACCGGATGATGATGCAGTTGCAGCTTGCAAGGCGTTGGGAGCAGCATTAGTATAGATGGCTGTATAAGGGCTGACGGGGGTTTGGATTATCTTAGGGGATTTGAGTGCGACTTGTCGAGGTTATATGTGTCTAATTGTGAAATATTCATTATAAATGAAAATGGGTTTCAATTGCAAGTGGTTAATTGAAGAAATTTTCTCAATTACTGAAAAAGCTCTTGATTATTTTTTGAAGATAGATATATAATGTGCTCACGAAAACAAAGGAGGAAATTATCATGTTAAAATGTTTTAAAAAAGTAAATGGAAAATCAACAGGAATTTTTGCGGCAGGAGTATTGTTTGGAACAGCAGGAATTAAAGTTCTTTCAAGCAAAGATGCAAAGAAACTTTATACAAATTGTACAGCAGCCGTTCTTCGTGCAAAATCTTGCATTATGAAGACAGCAACAACAATTCAGGAGAACGCAGAGGATATCTATGCAGAGGCTCAGCAGATCAATGAGGATCGTGCAGTAGCTGAAGATGTTGTAACAGATGTTGAAGAAACAGAAGACGCAGTTGAAGAGACAGAAGAAGCTGAGGAAAGCTTTAAAGAGACAGAAGAGTAAGATTTTCTCTCTATTGATAGAAAGTGAATGAAAAAGTAACTGTTACATAATGATGTAAAAGTTACAATAGAATTTGAACGAAACGATAAATACCAGAACACCTGCAGACAAAACTGCAGGTGTTTTCGGAAAGAAGGATTTACATGAAGTTTAGAATCAAACATGACATAAGAGGAAGATTACGTGTACAGTTTGTTCAGAACCGAATGACATTTGAACAGGCAGACACGATACAGTATTATCTGGAGCAGGAAGAACAGATTACATCCGTAAAAGTACAGGAACGTACACAGTGTGTAACAATCTGCTATACAGGTGAGAAAGAAGATATACTTGCAATTTTGAAGGCATTTCACTATGATCAGGTGACATTGCCGGATACATATCAGAAGAATTCAGGAAGAGAGTTAAACAGCGAATACTGGGAGAAACTTGTGACTTCCGTGGTACTTCATTATGGTAATAAGATATTCCTGCCTATGCCGGTACGTGCGGTGATTACATCTATAAAATCTGTAAAATATATCTGGCATGGAATTTGCACACTTGCAAAAGGTAAGATTGAAGTTCCGGTATTGGATGCAACATCAATCGGTGTATCTATTTTCAGACAGGACTTCAACACAGCAGGTTCGATTATGTTCCTGCTTGGAATCGGTGAGATATTAGAAGAGTGGACACATAAGAAATCAGTCGATGACCTTGCACGAAGTATGTCCTTGCATATCAGCAAGGTGTGGATGGTAAGTGGAGAACAGGAGGTTCTGGTAGCCGCTTCTGAGATCAACGAAGGTGATCTGGTACGTGTACATATGGGCAATGTGATCCCATTTGACGGAGCTGTTGTTGATGGCGAAGGTATGGTAAATCAGGCTTCCATGACAGGTGAGTCTGTTCCGGTTGCCAAAAGTGTGGATGCAACCGTATACGCAGGAACCGTTCTGGAAGAAGGAGAACTTACGATCCGCGTAAAACAGGGCAATGGTAACAGCAAATTTGACCAGATCGTTTCGATGATCGAAGAATCTGAGAAACTCAAATCTTCATTGGAAGGAAAAGCAGAACATCTTGCAGATAAACTGGTTCCATATACACTTCTTGGAACAGGACTGACCTATTTGTGTACAAAAAATGTGACAAAAGCATTGTCTGTATTGATGGTAGATTTCTCATGTGCATTGAAACTTGCAATGCCGATTTCTGTATTATCAGCAATCAGAGAGGCAAACAATCACAACATTACAGTCAAAGGTGGAAAATATCTCGAGGCAATGTCAGAAGCGGATACCATCGTATTTGATAAGACAGGAACATTGACAAAAGCACAGCCAACGGTAGTGGATGTCGTAGCATTTAATGACATGAGTAGCGATGAGTTGCTTCGTGTTGCCGCTTGTCTGGAGGAACATTTCCCACATTCTATGGCAAAAGCAGTTGTGACAGCAGCAACAGAGAGAAATCTGGTACATGAAGAATTGCATACAAAAGTAGAGTACATCGTTGCTCACGGAATTTCATCTACGATCGAGGGCAAATCCGTCATCATCGGAAGTTCTCATTTTGTATTCGAAGATGAGCAGTGCACGATTCCGGAAGGAAAAGAGCATCTGTATGAACAGCTTCCGGAAGATTGTTCTCATTTGTACATGGCAATCAATCGTGAGCTGGCAGCAGTTGTCTGCATCGAAGACCCACTTCGTGAAGAGGCTCAGAGAGTGATCCGCCAGTTGAAAGCCAAAGGTATCAAAGTTGTTATGATGACAGGAGACAGCGACCGTACAGCCAAAGCAATTGCTGCCAAAGTTGGTGTCGATGAATATTTCTCAGAAGTATTGCCGGAAGATAAGGCAAGTTTCGTAGAGAAAGAAAAAGCTGCCGGAAGAAAAGTTATTATGATTGGTGATGGAATCAATGATTCCCCTGCATTGTCAGCATCTGATATTGGTATTGCAATCAGTGATGGTGCAGAGATTGCAAGAGAAATTGCCGATGTAACAATCGGTGCGGATAATCTGGAAGAGATTGTCATTCTCAAAGAGTTAAGTGACAGATTGATGAAGCGGATTCATAAGAACTATCGTTCCATCGTAGGAATTAACGCAGGACTGATCGCCTGTGGAGTTATGGGAATTCTCCAGCCTACAACATCTGCATTGTTGCATAATACATCAACCTTGTTGATCAGCTTACGCAGTATGAAAGATTTGCTTAACGAAGAGGAAGAGGCATAGTTCCTCATATATAAGTATGGACAGAAAAGAAACAGAATAAGATAAGAAAAACGTTGTGATATCGTCTGCAAAGGCGATGTTACAACGTTTTTGGGTTATATGAGAAAAGTTCTCAATTAGAAATATTGAAAACCTTCTGACGGGATGCTAAGATTTTATTAAGTTAGAAAGAACTAACACGAAAAAACGATAAAATCGGTCAGAAAGAGAGGGGATTCGATGTATCTGGAATTGAATCAAGTTAAGAAATCATTTGGGAATGGAGAAAATAAAACAGAAGTATTGAAAGGAATCACCTGTGGTGTAAAGAAAGGCGATATCTGTGTCCTTTTAGGACCGTCCGGTTCAGGAAAGTCTACGTTACTTAATATCATCGGTGGAATTGAGAATATCGATAGTGGTTCGATTCGGATCGGAGACGAGCAGATGGAGACAATGAATGAGAAACAATTGTCCATGTATCGTCGTAAGCATCTGGGATACGTTTTTCAGGCGTACAATCTGATTCCGAATTTAACTGTAAAGGAAAATATTGAAGTCGGAGCATATTTATCCAAGAACCCGTTAGAGTTGGAGGAATTGTTGAAGACACTGGGATTGTGGGAGCATAAAGACAAGATTCCGAATCAGCTTTCGGGTGGACAGCAGCAGAGAACTGCAATTGGAAGAGCATTGATCAAAAACCCGGATATTCTGCTTTGTGATGAGCCGACAGGAGCATTGGATTATCAGACATCCAAAGAAATCCTGCAATTGATTGAAGAGGTGAATCAAAAATTTGGCAATACCGTCATTCTTGTAACACATAATGATGCAATTCAGGGAATGGCAGACCAGGTGATTAAACTGCGTGACGGACAAATCCGCAAAAACATTTACAATGAACAAAAACTCGCTGCGGCAGATTTGGACTGGTAAGGGGGCGATTGTGTGAAAAATCCATTATCAAAACGATATCTGCGAGAATTAAAAGCAGAGTGGGGAAAATATCTTGCGCTGTTTTTATTCTTCACAATTATAATCGGATTCTGTTCCGGATTCATTGTAGCGGACGGAAGCTGTACAAAGGCATATGCCGACAGTTTTGAAAAATATCATATCGAGAACGGCCACTTTGTGCTGTCTGATTCCATTACAGACGAGTTGAAAGAAGAACTGGAAGACAAAGAAGATGTAACGATATATCCGTTATTTTATAAAGATAAAGAGATAAAAAATGAACATATCGTTCGTCTGTATCAGTTGCGTGAGGATGTGAATAAAGCGGACTTAATGGACGGAGAATATCCAAGCAAGGATGATGAGATCGCAATTGACAGATTGTATGCAGAAAACAATGGGATTTCCATCGGAGATAAGATGAAAATCGAAGGAAATAACTACAAAGTAACCGGTGTTGTTGCTTTGTCGGATTATAGTGCATTATTCAAAAATAATACCGATATGATGTTTGATGCGAATAAATTTACCATTGCCTTGGTGACAGAGAATGCATTTGATAAGTTTGGTGATGCAGGACTGCGTAAATGCTATGCATGGGTAAATGACGATACTACATTATCGGATAAGAAACAAAAAGAAAAAGCAGACGACATCAAGGATATAATCAAGAAACAGGCTGTGATGACAGATTTTGTGGCTCGTCAGGACAACCAGGCAATTAAGTTTACCGGAGATGATATGGGCGGAGATCTGGTCATGGTAGAATGGCTTCTTTATATCGTAATTGTG
Organism: Schaedlerella sp.; assembly: GCA_052272205.1. Taxonomy (GTDB): domain Bacteria; phylum Bacillota; class Clostridia; order Lachnospirales; family Lachnospiraceae; genus Schaedlerella. The sequence continues at coordinate 31,937 of DAVZKO010000011.1, forward strand.
ATTCTGGCGTTTATCTTTGCGATTACGGCCAGAAGTACGATCGAGCAAGAGTCGTCCGTAGTGGGAACGCTGCTTGCATCCGGGTACAAAAAAGGAGAATTGGTACGACATTATATGACATTGCCGATTATTGTAATGGTGCTTGCTTCAATCGTGGGAAATGTACTTGGCTATACATGTATGAAATACATTGTTACAGGCATGTATTATCATAGTTACTCTCTGCCGACTTATGTAACTGTATGGAGTTCTGAGGCGTTTATCAAAACAACGGTGATTCCGTTTATCCTGATTCTGATCGTGAATCTGGTAGTGATTACATCGATGCTGTCCTTGCCACCATTACAGTTCTTGAGACATGAGTTGAAGAAGAATAAGAAGAAAAAAGCAGTAAGCCTTCCGAACTGGAAGTTTATTACAAGATTTCGTATTCGTGTGATTCTGCAAAATAAAGCGGCATATTTTACGTTGTTCATTGGTATTTTCTTTGCCAGTGTGTTAATGCTGTTTGGAATGATGTTGTCTCCATTGTTGACAAATTTCAAGTCGGAAGTGCTGGATTCTAAGATTGCAAACTATCAGTATATTTTGAAAATGCCGTTGGAGACAGAGACAGCCGATGCAGAAAAATATGCGGCAAAAGCGTTGAAGAACAGTGAGAATGAAGAGATTACAATTTATGGAATTATAGATGATTCCGAATATTTGAAGAATCTGGATCTGAAAGATGGAGAAGCTGTATTATCTGATGGATATATGGAAAAATACGGCATCAAAGTCGGGGATAAAATCAAGTTACATGAAGAATATGGTGAGAATACTTATACATTTACAGTAAGCGGAAGCTATCATTATCCTGCTACACTGTGCATATTCTTATCAAAAGATACGTTCTGTGACGTGTTCAATAAGGAACCAGACTATTTCAGCGGATACTTTACAGACAAAAAGATAGAAGATATTGACGATACGATGATCGCATCTACGATCACGGAACATGATCTGACGATTATGGCAGACCAGTTGGAAGATTCGATGGGACAGACCTTCTTTATGATGAATGGATTTGCATTGATGATTTATGTGATTGTCATCTATCTTCTTGCAAAAACAATTGTTGAGAAAAATGCGGCATCGATTTCCATGCTGAAGATTCTCGGATATTCAGACAGAGAGGCGGGAAATCTCTATAATCTTGCAACAGCGATCGTGGTTGCTGTTTCCTTGGTGATTGCCATTCCGCTGAGTGATAAGACGATAAAAATTATCTATTATCTGATGATGAAGGAATTTTCCGGATGGTTGACATATTATATCGCACCATGGATTTACCCGACGATGTTTGTGTTGGGAATGCTTTGCTATCTGGTTGTATATTTGATCCAGTCCAGAAAGATCCGCAAGATTCCATTGGCACAGGCGTTGAAAAATGTGGAGTAAGTAAAGCAACATAAAAGTAAAAAAAGAATAGGAAAGAGATTTGGGTTTGTCAGAGTATTTGGCAGGCTCAAATCTTTTTTCATATATAAGAATCATCTTATAAATAGTTATAAGAAAATGTAACAGCCGGATTTGTTGACACCAAAGTATAAATGGTGGTAGGTTATCTATAGCAATAAAGTACCTGAGATCAAACTGGAAGGTTTGGAAAAGACTCGGGTAGGAGTTGTAAGTTAAAAATGGATGAATAATAAAACAGAGGTGCAAAAGATGCAGGAATTAAAACCAATTAAAGAAGGTAAAGTACGCGAGATTTATGACAATGGCGATAGCCTGATTATGGTTGCGACAGACCGTATCAGTTGTTTTGACGTGATTCTGAATAATGAAGTGACAAAAAAAGGAACTGTATTGACTCAGATGTCAAAGTTTTGGTTTGATTTAACAGAAGATATTCTCCCAAATCATATGATTTCTGTTGATGTGAAGGATATGCCGGAGTATTTCCAACAGCCACAGTTTGACGGAAACAGCATGATGTGCCGTAAATTGGAGATGCTTCCAATCGAGTGCATCGTACGTGGATATATTACAGGAAGTGGATGGGCAAGCTATAAAGAGAATGGAACTGTCTGCGGAATCAAGCTTCCGGAAGGACTCAAAGAATCTGACAAATTGCCGGAGCCAATCTATACACCATCAACAAAGGCCGAGATTGGGGATCATGATGAGAATATTTCTTTCGAGCAGAGTATTGATCACTTGGAAAAATATTTCCCGGGAAAAGGAAAAGAATATGCAGAAAAACTTCGTGACTGCACAATTGCATTGTATAAAAAATGTGCAGAGTACGCTTTGAGCAAAGGAATTATCATTGCAGATACAAAATTCGAGTTTGGACTGGATGAGAACGGCAATCTTGTGATTGGTGATGAGATGCTTACACCTGATAGCTCCCGTTTCTGGCCGGCAGAAGGATATGAACCGGGACACGGACAGCCATCCTTTGATAAACAGTTTGCACGTGACTGGCTGAAAGCAAATCCGGGTAATGACTGGACACTTCCACAGGAGATTGTAGATAAGACAATTGACAAATACCTTCAGGCATACGAGATGCTGACAGGAGAGAAGTTGAAATAAGACTCTCTGCATTTAAAATCGTTCACTTCATAAAAATTGAAAAATAAAATAGCATGTCTAGGATGGACGCCCTAATCGATACCTAGACAAAAAGAATGAATCACGAAAGTGGTTCATTTTTTTTACTTATCAGTTGTCGGATAGATGGCAGAAAGGTTATGTGAACTTTTTGGAAAAAATAAAAAAATATATGGATAAATCCGGTTAATTGGTATTAATGAGAAAAAATTATCAATAAAGATGTTGACATCTAATGGAAATTAGCATAAACTAACGTATGAAATTGAAAATGATTATCAATAAACAAAAGGAAGGGATGAAGATGATGCCGTTAACAATGGTGAACCCAGGAGAAGAAAACATTATTAAGCGTATTGGTGGAAAAGAGGATACCAAAAGATTCTTAGAGAACCTTGGCTTTGTTGTAGGAGGAGCTGTAACGGTAATCTCTGATATCGGAGGTAACTTGATTGTGAATGTCAAAGATTCACGAGTTGCAATCGGAAAAGATATGGCCAATAAAATTATGGTCTGAGAATCTCTTTTGAAAAGAAAAATGGAATGAAAGAAGGGTTGAATAGCATGAAAACATTGAAAGATGTATCAGTAGGTCAGACAGTGAAAGTTGCAAAGCTGACAGGAGAAGGTCCTGTAAAAAGAAGAATCATGGACATGGGAATTACGAAAGGCGTTGAAATTTTTGTAAGAAAAGTAGCACCGCTTGGAGATCCTGTTGAAGTAACAGTCAGAGGATACGAATTATCACTTCGTAAAGCCGATGCAGAGATGATTATCATCGAGTAATTTTTTTACATACGAGTTAGCAAATACTAATAAAGATTACAAATGAAGGAGAAGAGTTATGTCAGTAAAAATCGCACTCGCAGGTAACCCGAACTGTGGTAAAACAACACTGTTCAATGCACTGACAGGTTCCAACCAGTTTGTTGGTAACTGGCCAGGTGTAACTGTAGAGAAAAAAGAGGGAAAACTGAAAGGACACAAAGATGTCGTAATCATGGACTTACCGGGAATTTATTCCCTGTCACCATATACACTGGAAGAGGTCGTTGCAAGAAACTACCTCATTGGTGAGAGACCGGATGCAATCCTTAATATTGTAGACGGAACAAATATCGAGCGTAACTTGTATCTGTCAACACAGGTCATGGAGCTTGGTATTCCGGTAATCATGGCTGTAAACATGATGGATATTCTGGAAAAAACAGGAGATAAGATTCACCTCGACAAATTAAGCAAAAAACTTGGATGCGAAGTTGTTGCAATTTCCGCTCTGAAAGGAACAGGAATCAAAGAAGCAGCAAACAAAGCAGTAAAGATCGCTCAGAAAAAACAGTCAGCAGAAGTTGCTCATGAATTCTCAAAAGAAGCAGAAGCAATCATCGACAAAGTAGAATACAAATTATCCGGAATCGTTCCGGAAGAACAGAAGAGATTCTTTGCGATCAAACTTCTGGAGAAAGATGATAAGATCAAAGAGCAGATGAAAACAACAGTAGATGTATCTGCTGAGATCAAAGAGATGGAAGATGCATTTGACGATGATACAGAAAGTATTATCACAAATGAGCGTTATGTATACATTTCTTCTATCATCGGAGATTGTATTACAAAATCAAAAGCAAAAGGTGAGCTGTCAACATCGGATAAGATTGACCGAATCGTTACAAACCGTTGGCTGGCACTTCCAATCTTCGCAGTTGTAATGTGGATTGTATATTATGTTTCCGTAACAACCGTAGGTGCTTTCGTAACAGACTGGACAAATGATGTACTCTTTGGTGAGATTATCCCACCGGCAATCGAAAAAGTACTTGTAGCTGTGAACTGTGCTGACTGGTTACAGGGATTGATCCTTGATGGTATCGTAGCCGGTGTTGGAGCCGTACTTGGTTTCGTACCACAGATGCTTGTATTGTTCATTTTCCTTGCATTCTTGGAGTCATGCGGATACATGGCACGTGTAGCATTTATCATGGATAGAATTTTCCGTAAATTCGGTCTTTCAGGAAAATCATTTATCCCAATGTTGATCGGTTCAGGTTGTGGAGTTCCTGGAATCATGGCATCTCGTACAATCGAAAATGACCGTGACCGTAAAATGACAATCATGACAACAACATTTATTCCATGTGGAGCAAAACTTCCAATCATCGCCCTGATCGCAGGTGCCCTGTTCGGTGGAGCTTCATGGGTAGCACCAAGTGCTTACTTTGTTGGAATCGCAGCAATCATTTGCTCGGGAATTATCTTAAAGAAAACAAAAATGTTCGCTGGAGATCCGGCACCATTCGTTATGGAGCTTCCAGCTTACCATATGCCAACAGTAGGAAATGTACTTCGCAGCATGTGGGAAAGAGGATGGTCATTCATCAAAAAAGCCGGAACAATCATTACATTGTCAACAATCTTACTGTGGTTCTTAATGAGCTTCGGATGGGTAGACGGTTCATTCGGAATGCTTGAAGCAGAGCAGTTAAATGACAGTATCCTTGCTTCCATCGGTAATGTAATTGCACCACTCTTCACACCACTTGGATGGGGAGACTGGAAGATGGCAGTTGCAGCCGTTACAGGATTGATCGCAAAAGAAAATGTAGTTGGTACATTCGGTATCCTCTTTGGATTTGCAGAAGTGGCAGAAGACGGAACAGAAATCTGGGGACAGCTCGCAGGAAGTATGACAGCAGTTGCAGCTTACTCATTCCTCGTATTCAACCTTCTGTGTGCACCTTGCTTCGCAGCAATGGGAGCTATCAAACGTGAGATGAACAACGCAAAATGGTTCTGGTTCGCAATCGGATATCAGACATTGCTTGCATATGTAGTTTCACTTTGCATCTATCAGATTGGAACACTCATTACAGCCGGAACATTCGGAATCGGAACAGTTGTAGCAGTTATCCTGATCATCGGATTCTTCTATCTCTTGTTCAGACCTTATAAAGAGAGTCAGACATTGAATGTGAACCTCAAAGGTGCTGTAGGAGCAAAATAAGAAGTGACAAAAGAACAAACAGCATTGTAGAACATGTAATCCACATTCGGTCTGTAAAGACCGGATGTGGTGAGCAGATATAATGCGGAGACCTTCGGAGAAAGGGTTGTCAGATATGAAAAAAGAAGAAATAATTCAAAAGCTAAGAGACCGCGGATGCCGGATTACCAAGCAGAGACTGATGATTCTTGATATAGTATTGGAAGACAGTTGTTCTTGCTGTAAAGAAATTCATTACAAAGCATCCAAATTGGATCCGGGAATTGGAATGGCAACAGTTTATCGAATGGTAAATTCATTAGAAGAAATTGGTGCGATCACCCGAAAGAATATCTATCAGGTACCAGCTCCGGAGCCGGAAGAAAAAGATACGTGCATCATTGAATTAGATGATAACACGACAAAACAGCTTTCTGTTCAGGCATTGAATCTGGTGATTCAGGCAGGAATGAAAGCATGCGGTTATGTAGATAACCAACAAATTAAAAATGTGATACTTTGCTCTGCTGGAAATCAGTAGAAGGGAAAGAGCAGTTC